>CANEFU010000055.1 GCA_947426875.1 uncultured Clostridium sp. | reverse complement strand
GATATGTTCTTAATGAATTATTTATTGAAATGCATCTATCAAGGAACTAAATTAATATTAGTAGGAGATGAAGACCAGTTAGCTTCAGTAGGACCAGGTAGTGTTTTGAAAGATTTAATACATTCAGAGCAAATAGCTACCATTCATTTGGATAAAATTTTTAGACAAGCAGCAGAAAGTAAGATTGTCCTAAATGCACACAGAGTGAACCAAGGAGAACATTTCTTAAAAAAAGGAGAAGAAGCAGAAGAAGAAATGAAACAAGACTTCTTTTTTATCAAAGAAATTCAGCAAGAAAGAATGTTAGAACAAGTAATTTCACTTTGCACAGGCAGATTACAAAACTATGGAAATTATGACTTTTTTCAAAGTATACAAGTATTATCCCCAACCAAAAAGGGATTATTAGGAACAAAAGAGCTAAATAAAGCTTTACAAGAAAAGTTAAATCCCAATCATAATGATTTGCCAGAAAAAGCAAGCATGGGAGCAGTTTTTAGAATCGGTGATAGAGTCATGCAAATCAAAAATAATTATGATATTTATTGGGAAAAACACATTTCTGGAAAAAAAGAGATGGGAAGTGGCGTCTTTAATGGAGAAATAGGAACGGTTACAGAAATCAATGAAAGAGAAAAACAAATAGAAATTAAATTCGATGACGAAAAGATAGCTTGGTATGAATTCTCTGATTTAGACCAAATTGAACATAGCTATGCCATAACCATCCATAAATCGCAACGGAAGCGAATTTGATGTAGTCATCATGGTCATTCCACCAGCATCACCAATGCTACTTACTAGAAATTTACTTTATACAGGAATTACAAGAGCTAAAAAATTATTAGTCATCGTAGGAATTGAAAAAGTAGTAGAATTTATGATACAAAATGTAGATGTAAAAAAAAGAAATACAGGATTAGAATACAAACTGAAACACATAGGGACACCCTAAAAGTGTTTCATTTTTTTTGTCGAATATTGCGGTTAAAAAACTGAAAAAAGCATTGAAATAGTTTAGAAAAGATAATATAATCATGGGTATAATTTTTAAAAGAAATAAATACGAATAGAGAGGAAGTGAATATAATCAATAAATGAGAAAAGCAAGAAATTTAATAGGAAATTTAATTACTCATAATATGGTACAAGGCATAAATAGAGAATATATTTTTGAGAAAAATGAAGAAAAGCAGAAATATTTGTATCTGATGAAAAAATATAATAAGGAATATAAAGTATCTATCATTGCCTATTGCATAATGGATAACCATGCACATCTTTTGTTACATTCAAATGACAGCAAAAACTTGAGTTTATTTATGAAAGAAATCAATACAAGATATGCATTATATTATAATAAGAAAAAAGAAAGAATAGGATATGTTTTTAGAAATCGATTTGAGTCAAAAGTTATGGGGACAGAACTACAAACATTAAGATGTATAAAATATATTCATATGAATCCTGTAAAAGCACATATAGTAGAAACAGAAGATAAATATCAATTTTCTTCTTACAATTATTATATCAATCAAAATCAATTTATTAATTCTAAAATTTTAAATTCAATATTTAATTCGAAAAAAGATTACCTAGATAAATTAATCAATATCCAATATATGGACCTTAACTTAGAGAAAGAAGAAGGAGATTTCTCAGAAATACTAAAACAGTTTTTGGAAGAAAGTCAGTTTAAGTTCGAAAATATAAGAGAAAATCCAATCATTATAAAAAAATTCATGGCATATTTAATTTCAAATGGATATTCGTTTACCAAAACGGAATTAGCACAAGTTTTGAAAATGAGTAGAGTAAGCCTATATAGGAGGCTTAAAAATGAATAAGACAAGAAACGACAAAAAAATTGAAACAAAATTACACTGTCCCCAACTGTTAAATCTGATTTATCCACCCATATGCGGAATATGTGGAAAGCTTAATTCCAATTTTATATGTAACAAGTGTCAAATACAGTTAGAAAAACAAGCAGAGTTTAAAATTGAAAAAAAAGCAAAAACTAATTATTACTTTGAAAAACACTTATATATCTTTAAATATGAGGGAATGATAAGAAAGATAATCATAAATTATAAATTCAATGATAAATCATATTTGTATAAAACGATTGTGAATTTTTTGTTAAAAAATGAAAAATTCTTTTCAATTTTAGAAACTTATGATACAATACTGGCAGTTCCAATTAGTAAAAAAAGAGAAAAAGAAAGAGGTTACAATCAAAGTGAGTTAATTGCTAAAGAGTTAGCAAAAAAACTATCAAAAGAGTACAACAATCAATGTCTTTTTAAAACGAAAAATATAATAGAGCAAAGTAAATTGAACAAAGAAGAAAGACAAAAGAATATACAAGGAGTATATGAATTACGTAATTCTAATTGCTTGCAAGATAAAAAAATACTCTTAATAGATGATATCTATACAACAGGAAGTACGGTAAATGAATGTTGTAAAATATTGGGACAAGCAAGACCTAAGAAATTAGATGTATTAACACTAGCAAAAGATTAAAACAAGAGGTTACAGTTCTTTTTGTTTCATAATTTATGTAGAAAAATGTTGAATAGAATAAAAAATAGCAAAAAGCGACAAAATACAACAAAAAGTATGATACAAAAAAGGACTGTCCCTAATTGTTTCAAAGAGGAGGAGAAACAATGGAAGATTTAGTAGAAAGTATATTAGACTATGTAAGGTCAGATTATACTGATTATGCTATTATGATAAATGGAGAATGGGGTTCAGGAAAGACACATTTCTGGAATAATAAGATAAGGAAAAAAATAGAGTCTTTGCAATTAAACGGAAAAAGATATACTACTATCTATATGTCTTTGTATGGAATTTCAAATTTAGAGGAAATTAGTAAAAAGATATTTATTGAAACCACACAATTAATGGATAAAAATTTAAGAAAATTTATGGATGCCAATGGACAAACTACGATACCAGAGTATGCTAAAACAGGAATTGACATGGCGAACTTTTTTGGTGTTACACAAAATGGGGATAGAGTAGATTATGGCGAATTTTTCTCAACAGATGATAAAGTACTATGTTTTGATGACTTAGAGAGAGCCAATGTTGATGTTATCGATATATTGGGATATATCAATAATTTCGTAGAACATGACCATATAAAAACCATTATTATTTGTAATGAAAAAGAGCTTTCTACCAAGTTGAAAAGTTCAAATCTTGAAATGAAGACATTTATTGCTACTTATCTTTTGGATAAGCAAGACGAATTAAACAAAACAGACAAGCCAATGGTAGAAAAAATCCAAGATAAAATCGAGCATGTTTTTGATAAAGCCAATGATTATGAAAGAATTAAAGAAAAGTTGATTGGTGAAACTTTTGAATATGCACCTAAATTTGACTATATTATAAATGGAATTTTAATGCGATATGAGAATGACCCAGACCTAATTCGCTTTTTAAGAGAAAATACAGGCTTAATTATATCAACTTTCCACAAAAGTGGAACGAGAAACTTAAGAATATTGAAACATGCCTTAAATGATTTCAAGAAAATATATGAAATGGTTAATAAATCTTATCCTAACACCAATCATAGAGTCATGCAAACTATGCTTATTTTTACGATAGCAATATCTTTTGAAATCAAAGCAGGTAAAATTACAAAAGATAAGTTTGTTAACATTAAAGACAATGAAGAATATAAGTCTATCTTAGTATCTTCTAGAATATTAATGGATAATAGACAATTCTATATCAAAGAATTTGATAACAACTATTATTATAATTTTAAATCAGAATATCGTTTCTTTAAATTTATTGAATACTATATTAGAACACGTATATTTGATATGAAATTATTTAAAGAAAACATGGAAACAATTAGAAATACTGTTGATACAGAAAACTTACCAGGATATAAAAGATTATTAACAGAAGAATATTGGAAAATTTCAGATGACCAATTTGGTGGGGTTATCCAAGAAGTCATAAATGATGTAAAAGAAGGAAAACTAAATTTAATTGATACGGTAAAATTATTTGCATATTTTAGTTATTTTTCTAGAAAAGGGTTAATTGAATATGATTTAAAAACCTTAAGAAGTGTATTTTTCAATGGAATGAATATAGCCTCTTTATCTTCTGAATATTGTCCAAATCCTAAAGAGGAATTAGGAAAAATTGCAATCGAAGAAGTAGAAGAAGATATGGAAGATATCTTAAAGCATTTCAATATGTTAAACGAGCAATTGCTTGACAAGATGTATAAAGAAAAAGCAGAAGAAATTATGAAGTGCATTCCTATGAAAATGGAACAATTCTATGAGAAATTTGACAAAGAATGTATGGAATTGCCAATCTTCAAATATTATGACTCATTCCAATTGTTCCAAAGAATATCTTGTGCTAGCAATGAAGATATCGTTTTAATTAAAGAAAAATTAATCGATAGAGCAAACCGATATACCAAAGAAATCGAACCAGAAATGAAGAACATTAAACAATTAAAACAAATTATTGATGACTATCTAAAAGGAAAAGATACGACAATAAAAATTGTTATGTTGAAAGAATTTTCAAGAGATTTAGGATACATTTTAGATAAATATAAAATAAGCTTTTTACCAAAAAGAGAAGAAAAAATAGTAGAACCTGTGGAGGAATAAAGAAAAGTGTACGATAAACAAAAATATCTAAAATTGTTAAGTAAAGAATATAAAAATGTAAATGAAGTAGCAGAAGAGATTATAAATTTACAAGCAATCATCAATTTACCAAAAGGAACAGAAATGTTTTTGAGCGATATCCATGGAGAATATGAGCCATTTGTTCATATTCTAAACAATGGTGGCGGAATTATAAAAAGTAAAATTGACGAAATCTTTGGAAATACAATTGCTAAAAAAGAAAGAGAGACATTGGCTACTTTAATCTATTATCCCAAAGAGAAACTAAAAAGAATGAAGAAAGAAATAGATGACTTAAAGGAATGGTACAACATTACATTGTATCGTCTAATTGAAGTAGCCAAAAAAGTCAGCTCTAAATACACAAGGTCAAAAGTAAGAAAAGCCATTAATAATGGCTTTGAATATGTGATTGATGAGCTGTTACACTCTCAGGCCGGAAATGAAGCGGATAAAGAAAGATATTATAAAGCAATTATTAAAACCATTATTGATTTAGACCAAGCGGAAAGCTTTGTAATTGCTATTTCTGATTTAATAAAAAGGATGGCAATAGACCATTTACACATTATTGGAGATATTTATGATAGAGGAAAACATCCAGATTTAGTTATTGAAAAACTAAAAAAGTTCCATAGTGTCGATATGCAATGGGGAAATCATGATATTTGTTGGATGGGAGCTAGCTGTGGAAATAAAGCGAGTATAGCCACTGTAGTTAGAAATTGTGCTAGATATAATAATATAGAAATTTTAGAAGATGCTTATGGAATTAACATGAGGCCATTGTCTATTTTTGCTATGGAAACCTATCGAGAAGACGATTGTTTAAATTTTATGCCAAAAGTTTATGAAGATAACAAATACGATAATCGTGATAAAGCAACCATTGCTAAAATTCATAAAGCCATTACGATTATTCAATTCAAATTAGAAGGACAATTAATCCAAAAACATCCAGAATATCAACTAGACAGTCGTCTTTTATTAGATAAAATGAATTTGAAAAAAGGCTATGTTATCTTAGAAGGAAAGAAGTATGACTTAAAAGATACGAATTTTCCAACTCTTAATCCAGATGATGTCTATGCCTTAACAGAAGAAGAGGAAGAAGTGGTAGAAAGACTTTGTGAGGCTTTTCAACATAGTCAAAAATTAAACGAGCATATGAAATTTATTTATCAAAAGGGAGAATTATATACCATATTTAATTCTAATTTACTGTTTCATGCTTGTGTTCCAATGGAAGAGGACGGAAGTTTTAAAGAAGTTGAATTTTTAGGAAGAAAAGTAAGTGGAAAAGAATATTTTGATTTAGTAAATGAAACCATAAAAAAGGTATATTTTGATAAAGAGAATCAAAATCCAGATTTGTTAGATATTATGTGGTTTTTATGGCTTTCTCCTAATTCACCATTTTTCGGAAATAGTAAAATGGCTACTTTTGAAGCCTATTTTATAGATGACAAAGAAACGCATAAAGAAGAAAAAAATCCGTATTATTATTTAACAGCAAAAGAAGAAATATGTGATAAAGTTTTAAAAGAATTCGGTTTAGCAGGAAAAGAAGCACATATTGTTAACGGGCATATACCAGTAAAGGCAAAGGATGGAGAAAGCCCACTTCGTGCTAATGGAAAATTGTTGGTTATTGATGGTGGTTTTGCCAAAAGTTATCAAGAAAAAACTGGAAATGCAGGTTACATATTAACATATAATTCATATGGATTGTTACTGAGCCAAAATAAACCATTTGAATCAGTGGAAAAAGCAATCAAAGAAGAAAGAGATATCATATCAGAAATTATTGTAAAGAAGACAGGAGTAGTTCGAAAAACAGTAGGAGATACAGACATTGGTAAAAGACTAAAAAATGAAATAGAAGACTTGTCTGAATTATTAAAATTCTACCAAGCTGGAGAATTAAAACAAACCAATTGAGTTATTTCTGATTTTCGTTAAAAAGTCATTCTATTTTTAGGAAGTGACTTTTGTTTTTTTTATTTTCAATGCATAATTTTTTCCTTATTTGTCATAATAACAATATAAACAAAAATATTACGAGGAGGAAAATTATGAAAGCAACTGGAGTTGTAAGAAGAATAGATGATTTGGGAAGAGTCGTTATTCCTAAGGAAATAAGAAAAACGTTAAGAATTAAAGAAGGTGACCCATTAGAGATATTCACAGATAGAGAAGGGCAAGTAATATTAAAGAAATATTCTCCAATCGGTGAGCTTTCAGAATTTGCAGCAGGTTATGCAGAAACTTTATCAAAAACAACAGGACATATTGCATGTATTACAGATAAGGATACGATTATAGCAGTATCAGGAGGTTCTAAAAAAGAATTTTTAGAGCAAGATATTAGCCAAGAGCTAGAGCAATTAATGGAAGATAAAGAAATCTATACGAGTAAGGAAAATAGTGATATGGCTATGCCAATAACGAAAAATGATAATCAAGAAAGAAAGAATAACGCACAAGTGGTATATCCTATTGTTTCTAATGGAGATACAATTGGTACGGTTATTCTAATGGCAAAAGAGCCAAATGGCAAAATGAATGATGTAGAAAAGAAAGTTGCCCAATCAGCTGCTACCTTTTTAGGCAGTCAAATGGATATATAGTAATAAAAAAACAAGTTCTCGCTTTTAAAAAGTGTTTAACTT
>CANEFU010000054.1 GCA_947426875.1 uncultured Clostridium sp. | reverse complement strand
ATTGAAGCAGATGGTGGAATTAATTTAAAAACGGCACCAGAAGTAAAAAAAGCAGGTTGCAATATTTTAGTAGCAGGAACAGCTATTGTTATGGCAAATGATTTTAAAGTTATCATAGACGAATTAAGAAGTTAATAGAAAAGGAAAAATCCACAGGACAGATAAGATATCTGAAATGTGGATTTTTGGTTCCTAATTTAATTTATTTTATTTTGTTTCTTCTACTTTGCTATCAGCTTGTTTTTTATCTTTTAAAAGTAAGCTAGAAAGAATGATACCTAGGCCAATAACGATAGCAACCATTCCTATGATAGAACCAACATAAGGAATTAAGCTAACTAACCATAGGATAATAGCAGATGCAATTAAAATGCCAAATTTACCAATTGTTTTTTCAACTTTTAATTTATGACAAACTAAATTGTTAATAGTAATAACAAAGATGGCAGTACTAATTGCGATTAAAACAAATAATGTGATTAGTAATAATAAGCCAATAGTAGAAGTTATTCCTAAAATAAATAGTAAAATGGCTAATAAAATACCAACAAATGGTGTTAAAATTCCAAATCCAATAACAGGTAAAATCTTTTTGGTTGTTACGAAATTAACTGTTTTGTCCAAGAATTTAGGGGTTAACCATAAGCATAGTAACCAAATAATGATAACCGTTGCCAGAAAAGTTCCTAAAGACAGAATATAGTTTTGTAAAGTAGTTTCATTTGCATGAGTTTCTTGTTTAAAAGCAATTTCTCCCATAACAGAACCTTCTGGAATCGAAGCTTCTTGTTTAGCAGAATAATTTAAATTACCACTAATAACCCCATGAGAATTTGTTTCCGTTTTTTCTTCATTATTGGCATTGGTATCTTGTGACAAATTAAGATTAGCACAATCGATATAAGCATTTCTTCCAACGGTACCAAAAATATTAACGTTATTAGAACCTACTCGAATATCTCTATAAACATAACCATTGATAGTTGTATTTTCACAAGCAGCATATAAATCATAAACAACTCCATTGATAGTTACGTCTTTAGAAAAAGTAAATAAATTACTAAATACATAGCCTTGTTTTTCAACGGTAACAGTATTAGCAAAGATAAAAGCATCTCCACCAATTTGAGCGTTGATAGTTACATGATTAGCAAATACAAATAAATTTCCATCTACAATGTAATCAACAGTAACATTATCACCAGTTAGATAAACATCATTTTTTTTGAAGTTTTCATCGGTAATATTTTGAGGAGTTTCAGAATTCATATTGTTTGCTTCTGTTGTTGTTACATCTGCATTTGCTGTATTATCAGCAGTTTCATTTTCTGCTCTTACGATAGGAAGTGTAAGAGCTAAGATAATAATGCTCAAAAGAGCAATTATTTTAAATTTGTTTTTTAACATGTAAAATCCCTCCTAAATAAGTTTAATAATAGGTAAAATATATATCTTTATTTCGTTTTTGTCAATGAAATATAGGTTATTTTTTAGATTTATAAAATTGGCAAAGCTCATTAACAGGACAAATAGCACATTTGGGATTACGAGCTACGCAAGTATTTCTTCCATGCCATACAAAAAGGTGATTAATATCTTTTAAGTATTCTTTGGGAAAGATTTTAATTAAATCTTGCTCGATTTTTTCTGGTTCTTTTTCTTGGGATAAACCAATTAAATTAGAAATCCTTTTTGCGTGTGTATCAACAGCAATTCCTTCCGCAATACCAAAGACTTCTAACAGAATAACATTAGCACTTTTTCTTCCAACACCAGCTAAGCTTGTCAATTCATCCATTGTATGAGGAACTTCGCCATTGAAATTTTCTAAAACTTGTTTGGCACATAATTTAATATTTTTCGCTTTATTTTTATAAAATCCACATGGATGAATGATTGTTTCTAATTCATGAATATCTATATCTGCGAAATCTTGAATGGATTGACAACGTGAGAAAAGAGAAGGTGTAGTTTTATTGACTCTTTCATCTGTACATTGAGCAGAAAGCATAACAGCTACTACCAATTCAAAAGGTGTTGTGAAATCTAAACTGCAAGTAGCATCTGGATATTTTTTCTTCAATCGTTCAATTAAGATAATGGAATCTTGTTTTTTCATAATATCATCTCCGACATTATTTTATAAAATAAAATAGAAATAGTCAAATAAAGAAAGAGAAATCTTGCAAAAGTCAAAAAACATGGTATAATAGGGATATTAAAAAATGAAAAATAGGTGATAAAAATGCTAGAAAAAATCAATTCGCCAGAGGATGTTAAAAGACTAAATACAAAAGAAAAAAAGCAACTAGCAGAAGAAATCAGAAAATATATATTAGAAATTGTATCAGAAAATGGAGGGCATCTAGCTTCTAATTTAGGAGTAGTGGAGTTAACGATTGCTTTACATAGTGTATTTAACATGCCAAAAGATAAAATCGTATGGGATGTAGGACATCAAACTTATGTCCATAAAATCATAACAGGAAGAAGAGAGGCTTTAAAGACACTAAGAAAACTAGATGGAATAGCAGGATTTCCTAAAACAAAAGAGTCAGAAACCGATAGTTTCAATACAGGACATAGTAGTACATCGATATCTGCTGCACTTGGTATGGCAAGGGCAAGAGATATGAAAGGAGAAGATAATTCTGTATTAGCGGTAATAGGAGATGGTGCGTTAACAGGAGGAATGGCATTAGAAGCTTTAAATGATGCTGGATGGAGTCAAACAAGAATGACCGTTATATTAAATGACAATGAAATGAGTATTTCGAAAAATATAGGTGGTATGAATATGCTACTTAGTAAATTAAGAACGAAAAAGTCATACAGTAAATCCAGTGATGTAGTGAAAAAGACAGTTTTAAAGATACCAGGAGTAGGAGAAAAAATTGTAAAAATTGTCCGAACGATGAAAAGAAGTATCAAGCAATTGTTTATCCCTAAAATGTTTTTTGAGGATATCGGATTTCGTTATTTAGGACCAGTATCTGGACACGATATAGAAGAGTTAGAAAGGATGCTAAAAATTAGTAAGCAGTTAGAAGGTCCTGTTTTAATTCATGTTTTAACGAAAAAGGGAAAAGGTTATTCCATAGCAGAACAAAACCCAGACAAATTTCATGCTACAGGCCCATTTAACCTAGATACTGGAAAAGGTAAAAAAGAAAAGAAAAAAGATTATTCCAAAGTATTAGGAGATAAATTAATAGAGCTAGCGAAAAAGAATGACAAAATAGTGGCTATTACTGCTTCTATGAAGGATGGAACAGGACTTACACAATTTGCAAAGGAATTCCCAGAGAGATTTTTTGATATTGGAATTGCGGAACAACATGCTATTGGGGTAGCAGCAGGTATGGCAAAAGAGGGAATTATTCCGGTTGTACCAATTTATTCTTCTTTTTATCAAAGAGCTTATGACCAAGTAATTCATGATGTAGCCATGCAAGAATTGCCAGTAATTATGTGTGTTGATAGAGCAGGAGTGGTAGGAGCAGATGGAGAAACGCATCAAGGAACCTTAGATATGTCATTTTTTCGATTGATTCCGAATTTAACAATTATGGCACCAAAAAATTTCAAAGAATTAGAAGAAATGCTAGAGTTTGCAGTTAATCTAAATAAACCAGTAGTCATTCGATACCCAAGAGGAGGAGAAGATGAATATAAAATAGAAAAACAGGAAAAATTAGAATTAGGAAAGGCAGAAATCGTAAAAGAGGGAAAAGATTTAAGTATCATAGCAATTGGAAAAACAGTAGCAAGAGCTATGAAAATAGCAGAGAAAATCGAAACAGAAGATGCAGAAAAATCAGTAGAAGTAATCAATACTAGATTTTTAAAACCAATTGATAAAGATACGATTAAAAAGACAATTGAAAAAACAAAACAAGTCATAACCATCGAAGATGGAACCATTATCAATGGATTAGCGACAGCAGTTCAAGAAATTATACAAAAAGAAAACTTACAGGGCATAGAAGTAAAAAATTATGCTTATCCAGATAAATATATTCAACATGGAAGTGTAGAAGAGCTAGAGAAAATATATGGATTGGATGAGGAGAGTATCCAAAAAGATATTGAGATTGAGGAATCAAACTTAAACAAAATTAGTTAAAAAACAGGAAGGAATCAAAATGAATAAACAACAAGAATTAAAAGATTACCAAAAACAAGAAGATAAAATGTGCTTATCACAACTATTAGACAAGATAGAATTTTCAAAGACAAGAAATAAAATAGAGCATACGGATTTTTTAGATATGTATCAAGTGGCTCTAGTGGAAAACTTTTTACGAAAAATAAAATTCAAAAATTATAAATTATATGGAGGCTATGAAGAAGCAGAAAGAAAAATGGCTATTATTTATCCAGAAAAGTATGATGAAAAGATGCTTGAAAAAAATAATAGCAAGATAGTCAAAGTAGTAAGAATTTTGTTATCAGAGGAAGAGTGGGGAAAATATTCTCATAGAAATTATCTAGGAGGTATTGTTAAACTAGGATTAAAAAGAGAAAAAGTAGGAGATATTGTAGTTCGTGAAGAAGGAGCAGATATTATTACCGTAGAAGACTTCGCCGATATCCTAAAGCAACAACTACCTTCTTTGACGAGGTTTGAAAATAGTCAGATATCAGTGGAAGAAATACAAAATTTACAAAAAAGAGAAATCAAGGTGGAACAAGTAAAAATTATTGTACCATCTTTAAGATTAGATAATTTTGTGTCAGATTTAGCAAGAACTTCCAGAAGTAAAGCAGTTCAAATAATAGACCAAGAGAGAGTCTTTATAAATGGGCAAAATGAAACAAAGGCTTCCAAACAGGTAAAATTAAATGATATCATTACCATTAGAGGAAAAGGAAGATTTGTTGTTAAAGCATTTGATGGAACAACAAGAAGTGGAAGAACTGTTGTGATGATAGAAAAATATGTGTAAAAATGAAAAAAGAATAAAAACCTATTTATGTTTTGATGCAAAATAGGTTTTTATTCTTTTTTATTTTAATTCAACAACGGTGACACCAGTTTCACCTTCACCATAAGTCCCTAAGCGGAAACTTTTTACATGTGGATTTTTTTTCAAAAATTGCTGAATACCGATTTCTTAACTTTCCAGTACCTTTACCATGAACAATTCTAACGGTCTGAAGTCTACTAAGAGCGGCATCATCCAAAAATTTATCAACTACAAAAATAGCTTCTTCAACATTTAATCCAATTACATTAACTTCTGATTTTGCTGTTTTGGTTTTTGAGATAGGAGAAGAATTCAAATTGTGATTTACAGCTAATGAAGAATTACTCTTTTTTATGGTATGAGGCAATGAAAGATGTTTTAGGGCAACATTCATTTTTAAACTTCCAACTTGTACTTGCACTTCGTTTGATTTAGAAACATGAGAAAGAACGATACCATTTTGTTGCAAACTCGTTACAAACACTTCCATATTTGGTTTGAGTTGTTCTGGTTTTAAAGGATTTTTTGCAACCTTTGAATTCGTATCATTGTCATTGTTTATTAAATTAACATTTTTAATCTTAGTATTTAAAGTGTTTCTAGCATGCTCTAATTCTTTATGATTAGTCGAAGAATTCATTTGCTTTATAATGGTATCGGCTTCTTCTTTGGCATCTAGTAAAATATTTCTAGCTTTTATTTTAGCATTTTGAATCAAGTCTTGTTCTTGACGCTTTACCACGTCATTTTCCTTTTCTAATGTTTTTCTCAAATGAGTAATACGTTCTAATTCTTTAGAGATTTCAGACTTTTCTTTTTCAATGAAAGATTTGTCATCATAAATATTTTTTAATAAATTTTCTATGTCAACTTGGTTAGAGGTCATTAAATTTTGAGCTTTTGTAATAATATCTTCTTGTAATCCTAATTTTTTACTGATTTCAAAAGCATTACTTTTACCAGGAATACCAACTAGTAATCGGTAAGTAGGACTTAAAGTAGAAATATCAAATTCTACAGAAGCGTTTTCAAAGCCATCGGTAACTAAGGCATATTGTTTTAATTCTTGATAATGAGTAGTAGCAATGGTTAAACTTCCAAGATGTTTAAAATGGTCTAATATGCTAATAGCAAGATTAGCACCTTCTAAAGGGTCTGTACCAGAGCCTAATTCATCTACTAGAATCAAAGAATTCTCAGTAGCCTGTTTGGTGATTTCTACGATATTGAGCATGTGAGAAGAGAAAGTACTCAAAGAATCAAGAATACTTTGGTCATCTCCAATATCAGCAAATATAGTATCAAATACATAAATGCTAGAATTTTCATCACAAGGGATATTGAGTCCACTACAAGCCATACAAGTTAAAAGACCAACTGTTTTTAGGGTAACTGTTTTTCCACCTGTGTTAGGACCGGTAATCAATAAAACAGAGAAATCGTTTCCTAAATCTAAAGAAAAGGGAACAACTTTATCTTTATCAATAAAGGGATGTCTGGCATTTTTTAAATGAATTTCTTTATGACTATTGATTAGAGGAGTGGTTGCTTTCATTGTTTTGGAAAGTTTGGCTTTAGCAAAAATAAAATCTAACTTACCAATGAAACAGACATCTAATTTCAATTCTTCTCTATAAGGATAAAATAAAGTGGTTAATTCTTGTAAAATATTTTGAATTTCTAATTCTTCTTCTTTTTTTAAGCTATTCAGCTCGTTATTCATTTCAAAGACAGAAATAGGCTCGATAAAAATAGTAGAACCAGCATTAGAAATATCGTGAACAAATCCTTTTATTTGAGAGCGATATTCTTCTTTTACAGGAATAACAAATCTTTCATTTCTAAGAGTCACAATATTTTCTTGTATGTATTTTGAATAGGTAGAAGAATGAATCATATCGTTTAACTTAGCTCTAATATCTTGTTCTAATTTCCTTTCTTGTCTTCGAATCGATTGTAGAGCTTTGGAAGCTTTATCGTCTATCGTATTTTCATCCAAAATACAGGATAATATTTTATCTGTTACATTCTTGTTAGCATACAATTGTGCAAATAATTTTGTTAAAATAGGATATTCAGATAAATCTAAAAAGTCTTTATTAAAATAATCTTTCAACTCTTGTGATAACTTAAAAATATGAGCAAGACTTAAAAGTGACTTAGCAGATAAAGGACTATGACTCTCTAATTTTTTTAATTCGATGGTAATATCAGCAATTTCATAAAAAGATGGAGTATTATTACGATAAGATAAATTAACTGCCTCTCCGAGTTTCTTGTAAAAGGTAGGAAACAGTATCTACTTCATAACAAGGAAGCAATTGAGAAGCAAGCTCTTTTCCTACATAAGTACAACAAAAAGAATTAAGCATTTCTGTTATCTTATAAAATTCTAATTTTTCTAAATAAATCATATTCATTTTCAAATCTCTCCTATGTCGTATTGGGGACGTTTCTCTTTGCCCCTTTTTGTGCAATTGGGGACACATC
>CANEFU010000053.1 GCA_947426875.1 uncultured Clostridium sp. | reverse complement strand
ATATCTATAATCATTATCAAAAATTCTAAAAGTTAAAAATATTTCTTTTAATCTGCTCATGATTGCCTCAATCGAAGATTTATTCTTTCCAACTGTAAAAATGTCTATAAGTTGATTTTCGTCAAAATTAGTAGTAATTATAATTGGCTTATTATGCTCATATCTTTCATTAATTATATAATACAATTTTTCTAACACCCATTCACTAGGCTTTTCTTTTCCTAAGTCATCAATTATTAAGACATCACAATTTATAAACTCTGAAATTATTTTTGATTCATTTTCTTCAATTTCGTTATTATAGCTTTTCTTTATGATTCCAAATAGTTTAATTGTAGATCCAAATATAACAGATTTTTGCATTTTTATTAATTCATTTGCAATACTGCAAGCTAAATGTGTTTTTCCAACACCATATGGACCATAAAAGATAATTCCAGTTCCTCTTTTATTTGCAACTTCAAAGTTTGATATAAACTTTTTAGCAACTTCGTATGCATTAATATTATTGTTATTTACTTGATATGATGTAAAGCTCTTTTCAAAAAATCTTTCTCCTAGATTGCTATAATCAAGTAATTTCTTTAATTTAAAATTTTTATTATTTAGGTTTAGTTTATCTATTTCGTGTTGAAGGCGAACTTCATATGGTGGTAGTTCATCTATTTTTTTCTTTAAGCTATCTGGCATTACACCAGTTTTTAGTAATTCTTTAATACCTTGAATTATAGAATTTGATTTATTGCTAGTTATATTATCAATATTAATATCCATTAGAAATATTTCGCCTCCTCTTTTGTATAGTTATTTTTAAAAATATTATTATTAATATCTTTATCATTTTTGAGTATAGGAGGTAATTCATTTTGATTATAGGTAAATTGTTGTTTTGAATTATACCTATTATTGATTTTGAATATAGGGTTTAATATTCTATTTTCAATTTCTTTAGAGTCTTTTTTATATTTTAAATGTACTTTTACATATTTTTTATTACTAAGTGAACTAATTAATTTTGAAACATGATTAGTTGTAATGTTAAGCAGTTCAGCTAATTGAGTATTACTTACAGAGCAATAATTATTCTCTTTACTAAAATATAATATTATAGAGTATATTAGTTTTTCTTTATCACTTAAATCTTTCTTTATTAAAATTTCAAACGGAATCCATATTCCTTTTATATTTATTTTCATTTAAAAATCCTTTCTAGGATTTTTGCTTATATATTTAATATCAATGGTAAATTAGACTGTTATTCTATCAAAAAGTTCTAACATAGTTCTAACACTTGATTCTAATTTTTAGAAAAGAAATTTTTTGCATTTTATTACATATTTAACAATACTTGTGCTATAATCTCTTACAGAGAAGCTAAAAAGTTTAGTTATTAAAAGAGATTAATTGATGTTATCTAATAGTAAAAGATGAGGTGCGTTAAATTCTTAAAATCCTGCGGTTGAATAAACCGTGCCGGTTCGATTCCGGCCATCTGCACCATAGACTTATCAATGCTTTTGAAGTTTTTGATAAGTCTATTTTTTGCATAAATTTTCTTTGATTTTGTGGATGTCTAACAATTTTAAATATTATTTATTTGTTGAATGAGAAATTACTTAATGATATAATACAAGAAAATAAAAATATATTAGAATTTTATAATTCTTATAAAATTGTGAATTATAATAATTATTGACATTTTTATAAAAACTATGTATAATAAATATAAGAAATGAAGAAACCACGGAAGTGGTTGACGAATTAATAGTTAATAACCATTCCTTGGACAAAGCAGAATGGTTATTTTTTATTGCCTATGTAGTAACCAACAGATAATGATTAACAAGGCAACATTTATGATAGTCATTCCTACTAATCCATAGAAAAGTAGGTAAGTAATTTTTAATAAAGTTATTTCTACCATGTAACCACCTCCGTATATCAGTCTTACAACCTAAGTTGTGGAAGTAGTATGTATACATTAAAAAGTAAAAGGTGGCAACTCACTCCACTATTCTTCATTAAACAGTATAGTATAAATTTATATATTTGTCTAATAATTATAAAAGTTTTATAAGCTAAAATTTTTATAACTATACTATCTTAGAATGGTCGAGTCATTAAATTACGTTTTTTATAAAGAAACATACATAAATTGGCTTAAGGACTGCATATTATAAGGTTTGTTATGATTTTAAAAATGGTGTAAAAATAAATATTGTATTACATTTTGAAATTTGAAAGTAATATAAATTTATGATAACATAAATTAAAAATAATAGATGGGAGATTATAGGATGGAAGAAGATTTACAAATATTAGAGAAAAAAGTACATATATTTAATGAACTTTATCAAAAATACAAAAAAAAGAATAGTATAGATGAAATTGAATTGAAAGAGATATTATGTGATATTTTATCTTGGATGGAAATTTGTATTAAGAAAGTAAAAAATACAGATAATACAGAAAGAAAAATTATAAGTGGAATTAAATATGTAAATAATCTTAAAAAACACAGTACATCTATATTTAAATATAATTTGAGTAGTTATGCACTATTTCCTTCAAAAAGTTTATATCCATCGCCTAATCTGTATCCATCTGATTTTAATATATGGTGGAACTCTTTACCATTAGATAATTCTGACTATGAAAATCAATATAGGAATTATAATAAGTATTTAAAAGATAAAGAACTCTATAAGACAATAAATGATATTTATATGATAATAAAACAACATTATATAATAGAAAAAATTTAAATTATGAATAGGAGTGACTTATAGAAACACAATACTTTTGATATTATGATAAAAAATGGTATTTTTTAATTAGAAGAGTTATAGAAGGATTATAGAAATATTTCAAAAAATATTGTCAAATAAAAATCAAAGTGATAGGATATATTTATAAAAAATACGAATGAATAAGGAGGAAAATTATGAAAGAAAAGAATGGTATAAAGATAGGTTTATTAGTATTTTTCTTAATTTTAGCAATTATTGCTATTTGTGCTATGGGCTACTTTTTATCTATTTCCAATTCAAAAACAGCTGATATGGTAACAAAGGAAAACGAATTAAATGCAAAAATAGAAAAATTGGAAAATGAAATAACAAGTCAACAAGAGCAAATAAAAAGGGAACAAAATAATGTCACATTTAGTTCATTAAGTGGAATCTATGTTGGAGATGCAAAAGTTGAGCCAGAAACTACTCAAAACGGAGAAACAGAAGTAAGATTATATTTATATGAAAATGGTAGCTTTGAATATAAAGATAACCCAGGATTAGATTCTGGTAAAGTAGGATATTATACCTTTAGTGATAATAATATCATTTTACATGAAGTGTTATTGTGTGCTAATGATATAGGAAGAACCATTACAAGTGATACAGAGACAATAAAAATAAATAGTGACAATTCCATTACAGATAGTAAATTAAATGCTGTATTGAAGAAGTCATCACAAAAAATTGAAAATAAAACAGATGTCATCAGTAAAGAATTAAAAAATGCACTTAATAATAATTCTCTACGATAAAAGCATACATTACAAAAACTTGTGTATAATGAAAAAACATAGTATAATAGTTACATAAACTATAAAGGAGGATTTGAATATGAGATGCCCTGATTGTGATGGAAGAGGTAGAGTTACCTGCCGGAAATGTGTAGGGATAGGTACTATTTCTTTCTGGAATGTAAAACGGACTAATAACTATGGATATCCAACAGCAGACAGTCATACTTGTTACAATTGTGATGGAAGTGGTGAAGAAAAATGTAGACGTTGTAAAGGAACAGGTAGGATTCTTAGAGTATAATTAAACGAAAGGAATGATTGAAAACGGCAGAGAAATCTGTCGTTTTTACTTGTAACTTATTTTATAAACAGCAAATTTAAAATTATTTGAAAAAAAATAAAATGTGTGATATAACATGTTTGGCAGAGAAAATGTTTATAATGTATAAAAAGAAAAGGAGAAATAAAATGAAAAAAGTAGTAACAATTCAAGATATATCATGTGTAGGGAAGTGCTCATTAACAGTAGCACTACCAATTATATCAAGTATGGGGATAGAAACAGCAGTAATACCAACAGCTGTATTATCAACCCATACGGCATTTCAAAATTTCACGTATAGAGATTTAAGCAATGATTTACCAGCCATTGCAAAACACTGGAAACAAGAAGGTTTTGATTTTGAAAGTATCTATACAGGGTATTTAGGCTCAATAGAACAAATTGATATGTTAAAGAAATTTTTCAAACAATTCAAAACAGAAGATAATTTTATATTTGTAGACCCTGTTATGGCAGACGATGGAAAATTATATCCAGGATTTGACCAGAAGTTTGCTTTAGAAATGAAAGGATTATGCGA
The DNA here is from genome assembly GCA_947426875.1 of uncultured Clostridium sp. Taxonomy (GTDB): domain Bacteria; phylum Bacillota; class Clostridia; order TANB77; family CAG-508; genus CAG-269. The sequence continues at coordinate 3,120 of CANEFU010000053.1, read as the reverse complement.
GACAGCAGATGTAATAGTTCCCAACCTTACAGAAGCAAGTTACATGTTAGAAAGAGAATACAAAGAAAATTATACAGAAGAGGAAATAAAAGAATTATTAATAGAATTAAGCAATTTAGGACCAAAACAAGTTGTTTTAACAGGGGTTAGTTTCCAAGAGGATGAATTAGGAGTTATGACATATAATAAAAACACAAATCAGTTTTTTTCTTATTTTAAAGAAAAGATACCAGTTAAATACCATGGAACAGGAGATGTATTTGCTAGTACATTAGTCGGAGCAATGGTAAATGAAAAAACAATAGAAGAAAGTTTGAAAATTGCAGTAGACTATGTATGGGAAACGATTAAGGATACTTATATAACGAATAAAGAAGATGCCTATGGTGTGAATTTTGAAAGCAAAATACCATATTTAGTAGATAGAATGAGAAAGTAAAGCAGAATAGGAACATTGATTTTGGATGATAGGATAGGAAGTTCGGAGAACCTTCCTATCCTATCAAGCATTTCACACAATTTTACTTGCGTAAAATTGGCGGGCGAACCAATACGAGGCATGGAAAGTAATCTAAAAGGTCAAAAAATGAATCATGCATCTTTTGTTCTACGAATAAAGCGAAAAAGCTAGCATTTAATAAAGAAATATGATATAATAAAAAATGTAATAAAAGAGAATAGAGGATGTTGAAATGAACCAAATACAATTAAGCAGGGAAATAGATGCAAGAATCAGAGAAGCAAATCTGAAAGTAGAAGATATCATAAAGGAATTAAAGGCAATTGATTATGAAGGGAAAGCTTTAGAATTAACATATAGAGTAAAAGATAAACAAGAGATAGTAAACCAAATGCAACATCTAAAAGCTTTTCCTAAGTATAGAAACGAAGGGGATTTAGAAATCCTAAATAGAGTACCAGATATGATAAGCGTTTCTATGATAGTAAAAGATGAAAAAGATATAAAAGAGATGATAGAGAAAATTAATAAGAGCTTTTTAGAGAATAAAGAACTTGCTATTGCAGGAGAAGGAGAAAAAAGTGAATACCAAGGAGGTCTTGGAGAGTATTCTAGTACAAAATTGCGCTTAAAAAACTTATCCGATATAGCCATTGAAATAGAATTATTAGATGAAAAGAATAGAAAAATAAAAGAAGCAAAAAAATCACCAATAAATACAAAGTCATTAGGCTCTTCTTACAGTAGTTTTATGGCTACTTTGCAAATAAATGCATGGAATAATGGTGATGCTAAATTAGCAGAATTGAAAAAAAGAATACAAAGAATAGAAGAAAGAAGGCATTTTGGCGCAATAAGTGAGAATAAAAATAAAGCAGTGTATCGTCAGATTTTAAACATTATTCAAGGGACTTATGAATATGGAAGAAGAGAGAAAATGGAAAAAGAAGGAACAGAAGCAGCTATTCATATGATTACTCAATTAATAGGAAAAGATAAAGGAAATGAAAAAACAAAGGAAGAGAAGAATTGGGAAATGAATAAGGAGTAAAATATGCAATCTAATAATTTAGAGGAAATAGAGAAACAAGTGGAAGAATGGAAAAGATTAAAAAGTATACGTCAACATTTCTATGGAGCATTGCTTGAAGAATATTGGAAGGCTAAAATGACAGGTGATACTTCGACCGTAGAGCGTTATGCTGATGTTTATACAACATTAGAATGTATAAGAAGAAATTTAGCTCCACAAGAAGGAAAAAAAGGATATAGAAAAGAATATGATGAGATATTACAACTAATGGCAAAAAGATTTGATAAAGATAATGTGACACCAGAAATGGTAGCAGATACAATTACAGGAATTGAAGAATTATGTGCTAAATATCAAATTAAAAAACAGAGAAAAGGTGATGAATCAAGGGGAATGGGTGACTAATAGGATAGGAGAAAAAATGAAAAAGATAGTAGTAGCAACGAATAATCAAGGAAAATTAAAAGAAATCAAAGAAATCTTAAAAAAGTATGAAATGTTATCTTTAAAAGAGGTAAACTGTGAAATAGAAGTAGAGGAAGACCAAGAGACTTTCGAAGGGAACTCAAAGAAGAAAGCCCAGGAAATAGCTAGTAGAACAAACATGCCATGCATAGCAGATGATACAGGATTATGTATAGAAGCATTTGATGGTTGGCCAGGTGTCTATACCAATAGATTTTTAGGAGAAGAGGCAACACCAAAACAAAGAAATGAAGCCATACTAGAAAAAATGAAAAATTTAAAAGGAGAAGAAAGAAAAGCAAAAGTTGTGAGTGTTGTAACTTATTGTGAAAATGGGCAGTTTATAGTAGCAAGAGGCGAGTTAGAAGGTAAAATAGCAGAAACACCAAGAGGTGAAAATGGGTATGGATTTGACCCTATTTTTGAGATAGAAAATGGAAAAACTTATGCAGAGCTATCAGGAGAAGAGAAAAATGCTATTAGCCATAGAAGAAAAGCCATAGAAAATTTAGAAAAACAATTGACAAACAAGTAGGAATATGATAAAATTGAAAACTGTAATCCGCTTAGTCAAGGCATCCAAATATTAACCAAGAGTTAATTGCCTGAAAATTAAGGATTAGCGAGTATACAAATAAGGGAGGTGCATTTTAAATGTACGCAATCATTGAAAGCTGTGGAAAACAATACAAAGTAGCAGAAGGTGATGTTGTATTTTTTGAAAAATTAGATGCAGAGGAAGGAAAAAAAGTTACATTTGATAGTGTAGTTTTAGTATCTGATGAAGGAAAAGTACAAATCGGAAATCCATATGTGAAAGGTGTAAAAGTAGAAGGAAAAGTAGTTTCTCATGGTAAAGCTAAAAAAATCATTGTTTTCAAAATGAAACCAAAAAAGAATTATAGAAGAAAACAAGGACATAGACAACCATATACAAAAGTAGAAATTACATCTATTAAAACAGCAGCAAAAAAAGAAACAACTAAAAAAGCTACTGAAAAAGCAGAAGCTTAAAACAAAAAATTAGAAAGAAAATCGAACGAATATAAAGTGAGAGAAAACCGAAGGGAGTGAGAAAGCATGGCTCATAAAAAAGGTCAAGGTAGCAGCCATAACGGTAGAGAGAGTGAATCTAAACGTCTTGGTGTAAAAAGAGCTGATG
>CANEFU010000052.1 GCA_947426875.1 uncultured Clostridium sp. | reverse complement strand
GATGGATGCCATTTAATTTCATTTCCTATTCTAATGAAATCTTCTTTGTGATTCATTATATCAATAAACCATTGTTTCATTACTGAATATTCAACTTCTTTTCCACATCTTTCGTGTGTTTGAACTTCGTGTTCTAGTTCTTCTATTTTTACTATATATCCCCCAGCTTGCAAATCTTCGATTATTTGTTTTCTTGCCTCTTTTATTTTTAATCCACCATAGTTTGGAACTGAATCAATTATTCTTCCATTGTCTGTGAAAATATATTTTAATGGTAAATTATATTTTTTCCACCATTCAATATCTGTTTGATCTCCAAAAGTACAACACATAACAACTCCTGTACCTTTGTCTATAGCAACTTTTTCATCTCCCATTATAGGAACTTCTACATCTATAACTGGAATATGAGCAGTTTTTCCTATTAGATGATTATGTTTCTCATCTTCTGGATTAACAAATACACATACAATGGCTGGTAATAATTCTGGTCTAGTTGTAGCAATAGTAAATTCTTCATTATCTTCAACAGTTCTAAAATTAACATAGTTAAAAGTTGTTTTTATTGTTTTTGTTTCTAATTCTGCTTGTGCTATTGATGTTAAACATTCATTACACCATAATGCTGGACTTTCTTTATGATAACAATGTCCTTTTTCTTTTAAATCTAAAAATGATGCTTGGCTTATTTTTATAGTAGAAGGACTAACTGTTTTATAATGTATATCCCAATCTGTACTTACTCCCATTTTACTAAATAACTCTTGGAAGTTAGCTTCATATTTATCAGTAGTTTCATAGCATAATTTTGAAAATTCTTCTCTACCAATTTCGTGAGCTCTTTTACCTTGTTCTTTTTCTACTAATCTTTCACTAGGTAATCCATTATCATCAAACCCAAATGGATAAAAAATGTTATATCCTCTTAATCTTTTATATCTAGCCAACATTTCCGTTTGAGTATATGAGAATATATGTCCTATATGTATTTTTCCATTAACAGTTGGTGGTGGTGTATCTATTGAATATACTTCTTTGTCATTTCTTTTAAATTCATAAATTTTATTATCTTTCCAGTAGTCTAGCCACTTCTTTTCTTTTTCCTCTGCATTATATTTTTTATCTAACATACTACTAACTCCCTTCTATTCTCATTAAAATAATTAGTTATCAATTCCACAAACCTCTTTAATTTCAAATGTTTCAAGATTTGTGTACCAAATGGTGTAACATTTACGGCACCTGTTCCAAATTCTTTCTCGACAAATGAATCTGCTATAATTGGAATTTCTTTATTCATAATTGGTAAAATACAAGTTTTTCCTACTAGCTCTTTATATCTCTCATCTTCAGGATGAACTGCTATTGCGGTATCACCTAACATTGTCTCTGGTCTTGTTGTCGCTACAACGATGTAAGTATCTTCCCCTTTTACTTGATAACGAATATGCCATAGATGAGAAGCTTCTTCATGATATTCTACTTCTGCGTCTGATATAGAAGTGTTACAATTTGTACACCAGTTTACCATTCTTTTTCCTTTATAAATTAGTCCTTTATTATATAAATTGATAAATTGTTCTAATACAGCATCCGATAACCCTTCATCTAAAGTGAATCTTCTTCTTTCCCAATCACAAGAACAACCTAATTTTCTTTGTTGCTCTTGAATGGTTCCCCCATAAAGATGTGTCCATTCCCATGCTTCTTCAATAAACTTTTCTCTTCCTAAATCTTGTTTTGTCTTTCCTTCTTCTTTTAATTTTTGTACTACTTTCATTTCTGTAGAAATAGATGCATGGTCACTTCCTGGTAGCCATAAGGTGTTATAACCTTGCATTCTTTTAAAACGAATTAAAATGTCTTGAATGGTGTCATCTAATGCATGTCCCATATGCAATTTTCCTGTTACATTTGGTGGTGGCATCATGATGCAGTAACTTTCTTTGTTTTTATCCATACTTGGTTTAAAGTAACCTTCTTCTTCCCAATGTCTATATAATTTTTCTTCAAAATCTTTTGGATTATATTTATCTTTCATCTTTTTCCCCCTTTCCCCATTCACTTGGGTCTTTTTTCCACTCATCACCAACTTCGATACCAAAATTTACCTCTGTAAGTTTTCCTTTCATGTATTCTGCAAAGGTTTCCTCATCTTGTACCTTTCCTGTTTCAATATATTCTTTTGCTATGCGAAGCAAGGCATAAAACATAGTACTACCTTTTATTAGTTCTTCGTCAATTTCTAAAATTTTCTTTTGTATTTCTTCCGTCTTTTCCCCTTTATAAAAGTCTGTAATAGTTGTCATTATTTCATTTCTTCTATTTTGCTCATCTGATAATGTTTTCTTAAAATCATTCATTCATCTGTTCCTCCTTTTCTTTACTGGTTCCTAAAATCACAAAACTCGCCCTAGCATAAGGGCGAGTTGTATTCTCACGGTACCACCTTAATTATAATTCTTTTATGAACTATATATTAGTTATCTTTTAACGTGGATTAAACGGAAACTCCTATTTTAAATTTCTCAGAATATCAACTAAAAAAGCTACATTCCATTTATCTTTTCTTAAGAAGCTTTCAGCCTAGACTTCTTTTCTCTAACAGTAAGTATAAATGTACTTCTCTTTTTTCCTGTTTTTTACTAATGCATTATTATTATTGCATAATTTTTTAAAATTTGCAATACTTTTTTTGATTTTTATGTTAAATTATAGTATAATGGATTTAAGGATTTATTCCTAATAGTTGAAAGGAGAATTATTGATTAATGATGATGCTGGAACTGTATTTTTCTACTAAAAGTCGGACGGAGGTCTGTGAGATTGATTTGTCTGACAGAACGCAACTCGTAAATTGGGAAAGAGTTCAGAATTTCTTAGAGAAATCTGATGTTACCCCTAATATACAGAAAGACACTCTTCTTGCTTTCTATTTTGATAGCAATAAGGAGTACTTACTTGCTAAAAATTATTGTGAGGAGTGCGGATTCATTTTTTCATAATTCGAAGACAAAAAACAGGTAGGTAACTGATATTTTTCAGTTACCTGCTTTTTAAGCCTGTTTATATCCAGATGGTATCTCGAATAATTTACTATCAACATCATAAGAAATGTCTACTTTTAAGGTTTCTTCATAATCTTCTACCATTGTTTTAATATAAACCAATTTGTCTCCATCAAAGTAAAATCTTGTTTTTATCTTTTGCTCATCTGTGCTATTTACATCTTTCATTAAAAAATCTGCTACTTTTTCATATTCTTCGTAATAATATTTTTTTCCTTCTATTTTTTCTTTTCCTTCCCTATAATTTTCATCTTTCACATTTTCTAATTGTGCTTCTATTTTGTTTAAGTCTATTTCATTATTTTCATACGTATAATAAACTTGTTGGTCATCTACTATCAAGTAAGAATTTCCATCTTTTACCATGAATTTTGTTTTCTTTCCATCATGAGTTACTTCATTGTAAGCCTTATTATCTTTTTTAGCATAGTAAATTGTATTTTCATTATCTAATGTTGTAGTGATACTATAGGTTTCTTTTTCTGTTAATATACTATATAATTTTTCTATTTGAGATGGTTTCTCTTCTGTTGTTCCTTCTTCTTTATTTCCAAATCCTATCCACCATACTAATCCTATAGCAATTGCTAGAATTAAGATGATAGCTATTACTATTAAAATTATTTTTTTTGTTTTACTCATTATTTTTCCTCCTTTGTTTTTATCCAACTATCATGATTAGTCTCCTAGATTAATTCCTATGTTTCTTGCTGTTTTGATTAAATCATCATCCATTTTTACTTTTCTTAAATTGCTTTCCTCTGTATTTCCAGATACAGCGCCTATTTGTGTATTAGCACCTACTACTTCTTCTAAGGAAGCTGAATCCAATTTTCCATTTTTTAAGACTGCCAATGTTCCAAATTTTCCTTCTAAAGCTAATTCCATTGCTTTGGTTCCATATTTTGTAGAAAGTACTCTATCAAATGCTGTTGGTGTTCCTCCTCTTTGCATATATCCTAATGTTGTATTTCTTGCTTCCAATCCTGTCAATTCTTCTAATTGTTTAGCAAGCACTTGTCCAATTCCTCCTAGTTTTGTGTTATCTACACCTTTGCCATTATCTCTTGTTCCCATGATTGTTATTTCGCCACCTTTTGGTTTGGCTCCTTCTGCTACTACTACTACACTGAAATTTTTCCCTCTTTTTCTTCTATTATTGATTTTTTCAGCTACTCGATTGATATCATATGGAATTTCTGGTATTAAAGCCACATCAGCACCTCCTGCTATAGCTGATTCCAAGGCAATCCATCCTGCATATCTTCCCATTACCTCTAAAACCATAATTCTATGATGTGTTGCTCCTGTTGTGTGTAATCTATCTAATGCTTCCATAGCTACTGATACAGCTGTATTGTATCCAAATGTTATTTCTGTACAAGCCACGTCATTATCAATTGTTTTTGGCACTCCTATTACATTAATTCCTTTGGTTGAAAAATCTCTTGCTGACTTTTGTGTTCCATCTCCTCCTAGTGTAAAGATACAATCAAATCCAAATTCTTTGATGTTTTCAATTGCTCTATCTGACATATCTTGATATTCTACACTTCCGTCTTCCTTTTTTATTTTGTAATGGAATAAATTAGCATTGGTAGAAGAACCTATAATAGAACCACCTTTTGGTAAGATTCCTGTTGCTTCTCCATTTGCTGCTGTAGATAATAATACAAAATCTTTTTTTAATAATCCGTTATATCCATCTATAATCCCATAACATTCTACTCCGTGATTTTCAGCTGTTTTTACAATGGCTCTAATAACCGCATTAAATCCTGATACATCTCCACCATTAGCCAATATTCCTACTTTTTTTAACATTTCTTTATTCCTCCTTTAGGTATCTCTTTTTTCTTATCTTATTATATCAATTATTTATTTTTTTACAACACTTTTAGAAAGTTTTTATGATTTTATTTCCATCAAGCCTGATACATTGCTTTTATCTCTTCATCTTGTCTTATTCTCCATGACAAAAAGTGGTATGCCTGTTTGTCTTGTTTAACAGCAATTTGTGCCATTTCTTTATCATCTCTTAATCGGTCACTTGCATATTTTATGATAGCACCTTTATTTTCAATGGCAGATTTCACAACTTCTTCATCATCTCTTAATTCCTCTGATGCATAATATAAGGCTTGTCCATAATTTTTACAACTTGCTAACACAACTTCTTTATCCCCTCTTAATTTCTCAGAAGCATAACAAATTGTCCAAGGTGCTCCTTTTACTCCCATCATAATAATCTCTTTATCCTCTTTTAATTTATCACTTGCAAACTCCAAAGCTTCACAGTCCTGCTCTAATGCAACTTGCACAACCTCTTTGTCATTTTTCAAATCTTCTGATACAAATTCTAAAAATTTGCCATTTTCTTTCAGAGCTTTTAATACAAATTCTTTATCTTCTTTGTGTTTTATAACTTCTTGTATTTCCAATCATTTCACCTCCAAAGACTCGAATAATTATTAAATGAGGATTTGGGGGCCGTCCCTCAATCCTTATTCTTGTTTTGCTATGCATGCTTTTATTTTAATCCCTTGCTCAGAAAACATTTTTTCATGTTCTGTTTCAATATTTTTTTCAAAGATTGGCTCTTGGTGTAAGTCATTGGTTCTTTTTATTATTTCAAATCCACTTTCTTCTAAATAAGTTAAACTTGCGGTAAATAATTCATCATCATCTGTCTTAAAATAGATTTCTCCCGTGTCTTTTAAAAATTGTTTGTATTTTTCTAATTGTCTGGAATGGGTTAATCTCTTTTTTCTGTGTTTTCCTCTTGGCCATGGATTACAAAAATTGATATAAATTCTTTCTATTTCATCTTGTTTATCTAATATTAAAAAAATTCTTTCTATATCAAATCTAGTGATTAAAATATTTTGAGGCTCTATCTTGGCATCTTGATAAGCTTGCTCTATGTTTCTTTTGGCTAATCCTAACATGGCATCTACTAAATCAATCGCAATATAGTTGATATTTTGATTTTCTACTGCTAACTGTGCCATAAATTGTCCTTTTCCACATCCCAATTCTAAGTGTATTGGTTGATTTGGTTTTCCAAATTGTTCTTTCCACTTTCCTTTGAGTTTTTCTGGTTCATCTCTATATATTTTGCTTGCTTCTAACTCTGGTCTTGCCCATTTTTTGTATCGTATCCTCATTTTTCTATCCTTTCCATTATAATACCTTATTTATTTACTTACTTATTTATTATTATATTGATACACCATCTCTTTATAATGCTTAATAAACAAGTTCCTATCCTTCTTATTTAAACAGTCTAAATCTAAATAGGGAGATGCATCCTCTATTTCTATTAATTTTAATTCTCCATTTTTTAATTTCAGAAAATCAATTCTTTGAATCCCTATCAATTCTTCATTTAAATCTGCAAACTTTTGAGCTATTTTCGCTTCTTGCTTACTATACTGATACCAAATTGCTTTGGGATATACTGGTATTTTACTTGGTTTGAATTCCAATGCATATTGTAAAGTACGATTGATAAAATAAAATTGTACCTCTGATTCCAGTTCTAAAAATGGCTGTAAAATAGCATCCTGTAACTGTATTTTCCTTAAATCTTCTCTCTCTATTTTTCTTTGTCCTATTCCATCATATCCTATTTTAGGCTTCCATAAATATTTTTCTACCTTTGGTAATAAATCGATTTCTTCTAATTTGTCAATACTTGGTACTACTTCGTCATATTTATGAAATAGTTCTACTAAATAATCTTTTCCTTGTTCATCAAATTTACCATTAAAATTAACTAATTTCTTATTTTTCTGTTTCAATCTTTGACTGAAACAATTTGCTTTTTCTTCATATTCTTGCAATTCTTCCAAGGGAATGTCTTGACTGAACCAAATATTTCTTTTTAAAATAACATCATAATTCTCATCTAACTTTTCATCATAATCTATCCATTTGATATCGACGCTATTCCCATCTTGTTTAAAAGCTTCTGCTATCCATAAATCTTCTTGTTTTTCTTCATTATTCTCATTGGTTAGTAATAAAATATTCATATCTATATTTCTCCATATCCTTTTTCTATGATAGATTCTTCTATTTCATTCACTCTTTTCATAATCGATATCATTAATTTCGTCAAGATAATTTTCATGTTTTTTATATTGATATCCATCCCTTTTGCATAGCATGCTTCTTTCAATTGTAGGTATTCTCTTTTTAAAATAGGAAGCATAGATAAAGAAATACAAACCAATAATTCAACTTCCTCTGGATTTATCTTAAACCACTGTAATGGTGTGCACAGAATTTTGATTGTATTCGCGATTCCTCTTACCGTTGTTGTTTTAGAATAGGTATAAGTAATATTGCATACCAATAACAACTTGATTCCAATTAAAACAGCATACTCATAACCAGATAAAATCCAGTTAATAACAACGGTAAACAATACAAATGGTAATATTTTTGTTAGGTTT
>CANEFU010000051.1 GCA_947426875.1 uncultured Clostridium sp. | reverse complement strand
GACATTATAATTCGTTTTATTACACCACTTTTAAATGTAATTCATTTTCCAAGCGAAATTATGCCATTAGCTATGCTAAGGCCAATTTCAGGAAGCGGTTCAATTGCTGTTGCAACCGATATTATGAAGAATTATGGAGTAGATAGTACCATTGGAATCATGGCATCCACCATTATGGGTTCAACAGAAACCACTTTATATACAATTGCTATTTATACCAGCTGTGTAAAAATAAAAAAGACAAGATTTGTGTTACTTGCTTCTCTTGTAGCAGATGTAGTTGGTATTTTGGTAAGTGTGGGAATATGTAGAATTATGTCGTAAAGTTTTTGTTGACAAATGGAAAAAATTAGGATATAATTTTTTCATGTTAATTAAAATCTTATTATTTATATCCATTTTTTTTGTCGTTAGAAAAATTATAAAATATCGACTAATCAAAGAAATAAAAAGAAAAATATCCCATTAATTACGTTTTTATTCTTGTAGAGAAAATATCCCCCATTAAAATAAAAATAGAAACGAAAACTTTTAGTTCGCCCCTATAATCTATAATTTATAATTTGCTATATTTTCTCTACAATTAAAATATTATATTGTATTATATTATCTATGATAAGTTTCTCCATTAGAGATTTTAAAAGCTCTAAAAATTTGCTCTAAAAGGAAAACTCTAATTAATTGATGAGGAAAAGTCATTTTAGAAAAGCACAACTTTAAATGACATTTATTTAACAATTCATTCGTTAACCCCAAAGAACCGCCAATAATAAAAGTAATATGGCTAGAAGTCATAGAAATCTTTTCAATCTCAGAAGAAAAATCCTCTGAAGTAAATTGTTTACCCTTTAAATCCAAAGCGATAACAAAAGAATCTTTTTTGATATGGCGAAGAATATTAGAACACTCTTTATCCTTAATCTCATTGCACAAATTTGAATTTAACTTTTCAGGTATTTTTTCATCAGGCAACTCTAAAAAATCCAATTTACAATAACGAGAAAGTCTTTTGCTATACTCATCAATAGCAGACTTTAAATAAACCTCTTTTAATTTACCAACACAAATAATTTGAACAGATAGCATTTTTTTTGCTCCTTTTGAAACAAATAGGGACAGTCTTATTTTGTTTCAGGTTTTTTGTCGTTTTTTGTTAATTCATAAATTTACATTTTCGACATTTTTCTACTTAATGTCTGAAACAAAATAAGACTGTCCCTATTTGTTTCAAATTGTAATTAGTTTACTATGAGTATCCCTACTGGCAATACCCAATTGCAAAGCGTTTTTGTCAAAAGAGTGATTGGCAATTAGTTCATCCATGACTGTTTGATAAGCAAGTTCTGGAAAGTTACTTTCTTTACTCAAATGACCGAGCATAGCGTTTTTCAGTCCAGATTGCAATAAGTGAGAGATGGTTTTGCCAGCCATTTCGTTAGACAAATGACCAGTAGGACCTGCAATTCTTGATTTTAGTATAAAAGGATAAGAAGAACAACGCAAGACCTCAGGGTCATAGTTAGCTTCTAACATAACAAATAAACTTTCTTCTAAACATTTTAGAATATCATTTGTCATATGACCAATATCAGTAGCAATGCTTATTTTTTTATCCTCTTTCCAAATGTTAAAGCCACAAGGATTGGCAGCATCATGAGGAATAGAAAATGGTTTAATGTCTAAATCTCCTATGGAAAATTTATCAGACACTTTAAAAGTTTTTATATTTTTACTTGCTATTTTATCTCTTTGTTTTGGCATAGCATTTAAGGTTTCTTCATTAACAAACACAGGTAAATCAAACTTTTTAGAAAAAGTACCTAATCCCTGTACATGGTCAGAATGCTCATGGGTAATCAAAATGCCATCTAAAGAAGATGGCTCTATATTGATATCCAATAAAGCGTTTTCAATTTTTTTACTACTAACACCAGCATCAATTAAAAGTCTTGTATCAGGTGTTTCAACGAATAAACTATTTCCGCTACTTCCACTATATAAACTACAAAAATTCAACATGATTTTTATTTCCTCTGTTATTCTGTTACTCTTTTGATTTTAGCACCGATGCTTCTAAATTTCTCTTCAATATTTTCGTAACCTCTATCAATATGTTCCAAATTATAGATTTCGGTTTCTCCTTCTGCTGCTATTCCAGCAATTACAAGGGCAGCACCTGCTCTTAAGTCAGAAGAATAAACTGGTGCACCAGATAATTTTTTAACTCCTTCAAAAAAGGCGGATTTTCCTTGCGCTGTTATTTTAGCACCCATTTTATTTAATTCATCTGTATATTGAAATCTAGAATCCCAAATACTTTCATGTATCATACTATTTCCATTCGCTAAGGATAAGACAACACCCATTTGAGGTTGTAAATCAGTAGGGAAACCTGGATATGGTAAGGTTTTTATGGTAGCTTTGCTAGGTCTTTTATTAGACCATACACGAATACTATCAATATTATCTTCTACATTTCCACCTACTTCAATAATCTTAGCAGTAATAGACTCTAAGTGCTTTGTGATACAATTTTTAATAATCAAGTCACCTTTTGTTGCTACTGCTGCTAACATAAAAGTACCAGCTTCAATTTGGTCAGGAACAACGGAATAAGTTGCATTTCCTTTTAATTTTTCAACACCATTGATTTTAATGACATCTGTTCCAGCACCTCTAATATCAGCTCCCATTGTATTTAAAAAGTTAGCAACATCTACAATATGAGGCTCTTTTGCTGCATTATCGATAATGGTAGTCCCTTTTGCTAAAACACTAGCTAGCATAACATTGATGGTAGCACCAACAGAAACAATATCCATATAAATAGGACATCCATTTAGTTTTTTAGCTTTGGCATAAATGGTACCTTTTTCAACTGTAACATTAGCGCCTAATCTTTCAAATCCTTTGATATGTTGGTCGATTGGTCTAGCACCAAGCTTACAACCACCTGGCATACCAACTTCAATTTCTCCTTTTCTACTTAACATTGCTCCAATAATGTAATAAGAAGCTCTAAATTTACTAGTTAAATCTAAAGGAGCCTTGGTTGTATTTATATTTGATGTATCAATTGTAATGCTATTGGCATTGTTCCAAGTTATTTTAGCACCCAATTTTTCTAGTATTTCACAAGATATTTTAATATCACTTATATTTGGTAAATTTTCAATAGTACAACAGCCATCTATTAAAAGAGTAGCTGGTAAAATGGCAACTGCTGCATTTTTTGCACCACTAATTGTTACTTCGCCTTTTAAAGGTGTTGGACCTTCTATGATTAATTTTTCCAATAAAATAACCCCCAATATTATGTGTTCCATCAAAAAAGAGTGTAGCATAACACTCTTTTCTTATAAAAATATATCATAAAGTCATCACAAATGCAACTATTTTTTTGCAGTAATTAAACCAGCGTTATTAAAAAATTCTAATAACTTAAATTTGAATTGAATTTCATTGTTGGATTGCTCTGATACGAGAGCAAATTCCTCCTCTGAAAGGCTATTTTCCATTAACTCTTTTGATTCTTCTGGTACGACACCAGAAGAAATATCAACAAAACACAATGGAGGGAACATGACACACCACCAATTTTGTCCTTTTGCTTCTCCAATTTCAACCCTTAGGGCATCATAATAGCCAGCTGGTAAAGAGATATCTCCATAATTTTTAGTCGGAAATTCGAAATTACCAATATTTATCGTAACAGGATAGGAATATCCTTCTTCTTTTATGGTATTAATAGCAATTTGCTCAAAAATATCTTTATTTTTTTCTACCACAGAAATGGCTTCTTCTTTTGAGCTACTATTTTCACAAATAGAATTCATATAAGTTAATAAGCTGTCTCGAACCTTATATTTTAAGGCCTGGTCTTCTTCGGAATCACTATTAGCAATCACATGTAATCTAAAAACACTATTAGCAATATCAGTAGATATAGTTTGTGCGTAAGAAATAGCGCAAATTGAAGTATATAGAAATAGTAGAAATGTTAGGATAATTACCATTTTTAAATTTTTTTTCATATGTTTTCCTCCTTTTACTATTAATTATTAACAATTTAGAAAATTTTATACTAAAATAGGAGAAAAATTGAAATGTCGAAAAATGTAGGAAAATTTTATTTGAAATATTATTGACATATTTGTAAAGAAATGGTAAAATTTACCAGTAGTCAAAAAACAAACAATCCGTAGGATTTTAAGAATTGAAGGGGAGAATAACAAATGAATACAAAAGAAAAAATATGTGCATTTTATGTAAGTGATTATCATTTTGAAATGATGAGTTTACCATATATTGATAAAAGAATGGAAGACGAAGACAAAATTGTAATTGTAACAGAAAATGATTTAGAAGAAAGTGTAAAAACCGTATTAGAAAATACAAATTTAAAAGAAGATAAAAAGAAAAAGATATTAAAATTAAACTGGAATCATAAAAAGATAGAAGAATTAGAAAAAATGAAGGCAAACATAGAAGATGAAAAATCAATTGTTATATTTGTAAAAGGAAAAGAGCAGTATATACGTAATGTCAATCAAAACATAGAAAAATGGATACCAGGAAAAAGTAAGGCAAAAATAATAGATTGCTATGAAATAGAAGAAGTAGGGGAAAAGTTAGATGAGATTATGGAGCAATATCATAAAATTTTAAGAACAGCTGGAGAAAAGGAAATAGAAAAATTATAAAAAACAGTTGATAAATTTTATAAAATAGTGTATAAATAATAAAACAGATAATATAAATTATTATCTGTTTTATTTTGGAAAATAAAAGGCTTAGATGACAGGAACGAGAAAGGAAGATAAATATGGAGAAAAAAGTAGAAGAACTACAAAGCAACTTGAAAAAATATGGGCAAGAGCACTTATTAAATCATTATGAAACATTAGATGATACACACAAAAAACAATTATTAAATCAAATAGACAAAATTGATTTCGAATTAGTTAGAAATCTATACAACCATACAAAAAAAGAAGCAAAACAAGGAGAAGACCAAATAACACCAATCGAATATTTAGATAAATATAAATTATATGATGACTATAAATACTATGACAATATGGGAGGAAAGGCCATAAAAGAAGGAAAACTAGCAGCTGTAACAATGGCAGGAGGACAAGGAACAAGATTAGGACATAACGGGCCAAAAGGAACTTATGATATAGGGTTAGAATCTCATAAATCACTATTTGAATTATTATGTGATAGTTTAAAAGAAGAAGGAAAAAAATATGGTGTTACCATTCCATGGTTTATTATGACAAGTCGAGAAAATAATAAAGCAACCATTGATTTTTTTGAAAAACATAAATATTTTGGCTATCAAAAAGATAAAAATATATTTTTCTTTATTCAAGGTGAATTACCAATGATAGATACAGAAGGGAAAATATTAATTGGTGAAGATGGATTAGTAAAACAAGCAGCAGATGGACATGGTGGAATTTATGAATCACTTGTAAAAAGTGGTATGACACAAAAAATGAAACAAATGGGAATTGAATGGGTATTTATCGGTGGAGTAGATAACTGTTTAGTAAAAATGGTAGACCCAGTATTAATGGGAATAGCGATAGACAAAGAAGTAACCGTTGCTTGCAAATCAGTAGTAAAAGCAAATCCACAAGAAAAAGTAGGAGTATTCTGTAGAAGAAACGGAAAACCGAATGTAATAGAATATTCTGAAATCACAGAAGAAATGGCAGAAGCTACCGATGAAAATGGAGAGTTATTATATGGAGAATCCCATATCCTTTGCAACTTATTTAGTGTAAATGCAGTAGAAAGAATGGGAGCGAATCCATTGCCATATCATGTAGCATACAAAAAAGCAACTTATATCGATAAAGATGGAAATTTAGTGGTACCAGATTCACCAAACGCTTATAAATTTGAAGCATTCTTATTTGATGCTTTTGGAGAAGTAGATGAAATGGCAATACTTCGTGTTAAAAGAGAAGAAGAATTTGCACCAGTTAAAAATGCAGATTCTGCAGGCGTAGATTGCCCAAAAACAGCTAGAGAATTGTATCAAAAATTTTATCATTTAGATTAAAAAGAATTAGGTTTTACCTAGTTCTTTTTTCTATACAATAAAAACAAATTCTACAGAAAATTCTTCTTGTCAATTTTAGGATTATGAAGTATAATGAGGATGTAAAAAGGAAGGAGTGTGTTTCAATGAATTATTTAGAAGAATATCAAAAATGGTGTGAAAGTCCAGAATTTGATGAAGAAACCAAAAAAGAATTATTAGCAATCAAAGAAAATGAAGAAGAGATAGAGGATAGATTTTATAAAGAATTAGAGTTCGGAACAGCAGGACTAAGAGGAATTATAGGAGCAGGAACCAATCGAATGAATCAATATACCGTAGGAAAAGCAACACAGGGATTAGCGAATTATATTATGGAACAAGGAGTACAAGATAAGGGAGTAGCCATCAGTTATGATTCTAGAAAAATGTCAAAAGAATTCAGTATGCAAACAGCGCTTATATTATGTGCTAATGGAATTAAAGCCTATTTATTCGAGAATTTGAGACCAGTACCAGAATTATCATTTGCTGTAAGAAATTTAGGATGTACAGCGGGAGTTATGGTGACAGCTAGCCACAATCCACCAAAATATAATGGATATAAAGTATATTGGGATGATGGAGCACAAATTGTATCACCAAGAGATAAAGATATTATAAGCAAAGTAAGAGCAGTAGAAAAGTTTAGTGAAATCAAACAAATTTCAAAGGAAGAAGCGATTCAAAAGGGACTATTAAAAATAGTAGGAACAGAAATGGATGACAGATATTTAGAAGTCTTAAGAAAATCTGTATTGAATCCAGACATTATGAAAGAGCAAGGAAAGAAACTAAAAGTAGTATATACACCATTACATGGAACAGGAAACACTATAACAGAAAGGCTATTGAAAGAATTAGGGCTAGAAAATGTATATGTGGTACCAGAACAAGAAGCACCAGATGGAAACTTTCCAACCGTTGAATATCCAAATCCAGAAGACCCAAAAGCTTTTAAATTAGCATTAGAGCTAGCCAAAAAAGTAGACGCAGATGTAGTATTAGCCACAGACCCAGATGCAGACCGTTTAGGAATTTTTGCAAAGGATTCTAAAACAGGAGAGTACATGAGCTATACGGGAAATATGTCAGCATTATTAATTGCAGAATATAGAATATCACAAATGAAAGAAAAGGGAATTTTGCCAAAAAACGGAATGTTAATCACAACGATTGTATCTTCTAATTTAGCAAAAGCAATAGCAAACTATTATGAATTAGATTGCCCAGAAGTATTAACAGGTTTCAAAAACATAGGAGCAGTTATGAAAAAAGCAGAAGAAAATAAAGACAAAACCTATGTATTTGGTTATGAAGAAAGTTATGGATGTTTAATAGGAGATTATGCAAGAGATAAAGACGGAATAGCAGCCGTTATGGCTCTATGTGAAGCAGCATGTTACTATCAATCACAAGGAAAAACATTATGGGATGCCATGAATGATATCTACGAAAAATATGGATATTACAAAGAAGCACAACCATCTATAGTAAGAGAAGGACCACAAGGAGCACAAGAAATAAAAGACATGATGACAAAAATGAGAAATACAGAAATAAAACAAATTGGAGAA
>CANEFU010000050.1 GCA_947426875.1 uncultured Clostridium sp. | reverse complement strand
TATCCATATTACAATCTTTTTGTTTGTACTAAATTTCTCCATTTTACTTCCCCATTTCTATTATCTCATTTCAACTTCTTTTATTATACCAGATTTTTCCCATTATTTCAATACTTCTATTTTTTTAGTTTTCTTTTTTATTTCCTCTAAATGGTAGTTTATGTATTTTTTATAAATTACTTGGTTTCCTTGCATAACGTTAACAAATTCTAAAACAAAAATTTAAATTTCTATCTCTTTTCCTAAAAAAGTAGAATAAATAAAAGTCCTTTTTACTTTTTGTCCGAAAGCTTCTTCCAGTGCTTTTTTATATAAATCTAACTGTACTTTATATTGATTGATTAGTTCTTCCTCCGTTTGAACAAAATCAGTTTTATAATCCACTAATATCCATTCCTCTTCTTTGTTTTTATAATATAAGTCAATAACTCCCTGTACCAATATACTTTCTGGAACGTCTTCTTGATAAATATCTTTAGCTGGTATCGTAATATAAAACGGCTTTTCTTTCTGCACTTCTTTGGCTTGTTTCATATCTTTCCATATTTTAGATTGTGTGAATTTTAAGACCGCTGTAGGATTAATATTCTCCGCTTCTTTTTCTGTTATCATTTCCCTTTTCACTAAATCATTTATTAATTGTTTCACTTTTTCTAAATTATAATCTTGTTTTTCATCTAGCTTTTGCATGCATAGATGTAATAAAGTCCCCTTTTGTGCTCCTGTTAATTTTACACTTTCTTCTTTTTTGGTAAATTTAGGAGTTGGAAAATTAATCTCAACCTTTTCTTGCTCTTTTTGTTTAATTCGAGTAACAGAACTTTTCGTAGGAATTTTGGTTGATAGCTCATAAGGATATTTCTCCTTTAATCTTTCTTCTATTTTCTTTATTTCTGCTTCTTCTACTTCTTGTTCTTCTATCTTTTCTAAAATATGATTATCTTCCAGCTCGATTTTTTCGCAAAAATTAAGAACTTCTTTTTTAGTATAGGTTTTAAGCTCTGCCATTGTTTCCATAGTAGCTTGTTCATAGAAATATACTAACAAAATCCAATCAAGGTATTTCACATATTTTTTGACCAAAATTGGATTGATTTTTCCTTTTTGTTTTTGGTATCTTTCTATTTGTTGTAACAATTTTTCTTTTTGCTTTTCATACTCTTTCTTAATTCCTGTAATAATTAACTTTTCCTTACTTCTTGTTAAAGCAACATATAAAATTCGCATTTCCTCTGACTAAGTTTCTACTAATACTTTATTTCGAATGGCAGCCTTACTTAAGGTATCATATTGAACTTGTTTTTCATAATCAATATATTTTACTCCTATTCCCAAATCTTGATGTAATAATAGATTTTGATTCAAATCCATTAGATTGAATTGTTTTCCTGTACTAGATAAAAACACAACAGGAAATTCTAATCCCTTACTTTTGTGAATGCTCATAATGCGAACTACATCATCATTTTCTCCTATTATTTTAGCAGCTCCCATATCACCACTGCTTAGTTTTAATTTTTCTATAAAATGAATAAAATTATAAAGTCCCTTAAAACTTGCTGTTTCATATTGTTTAGCTCTTTCGAACAACATTCTTAGATTGGCTTGTCTTAACATCCCATTCGGCATAAGTCCAGCATAATTATAATAACCTGTATCAGAATAAATTTTCCATATCAATTCATCTAAAGCTAAATATTCTTGCTCTTTTCTCCATTGCTCTAAACTCTCTAAAAATTTTTCTATTTTCAACTTTAATTTGCTATCTACTGAAAGTTTTGCTTTCTGCAAACAAGTATAAAAATTATCTTGTTTATCTGCTAAACGTATTTGGATTAATTCATCATCTGTAAATCCTCCTATATTTGACCTCATAACGGTTACTAATGGTATGTCCTGAATCGGATTGTCTATAATTTTTAATAAACTCATAATAGTTTGAATTTCAATCGCATCCAAATATTCTTGTGAGCTATCTGAAAATACTGGCATTTGCAAATTTAAAATTTCCTGTTCATATATAGGTGCCGCATTGCTAGTAGCTCTTAACAAAATAACAATATCTTTGTATTGTATATCTCGATATCTTTCTTGTTTTTTGTCCCACACCTGATATTTACTTTCTATTAATTTCTTTATCTTATTCGCTACCAATTTTGCCTCTAGCTCGACATCTGCTATATTTTCTTCTTGTATTTCTTCTTCTAACTCTTCCGTTTCTTCTTCTTCGTTTGTAATGGGGTCAATAATATTAATTTCAATCTTCTCATTCTGATTACTTTCTGGATAACTAGCACCTAAATTCAAATATTCTTCTTCGTTATATTCGATATCTCCCAAGTTTTGACTCATGATATTTGCAAAGATTAAATTGGTAAATTGTAACACATTTCGTTTACTTCTAAAATTTTTAAATAACTGAATTTTCAAATCATCATCTAATGATTTATTTTCCTTTTTCTGATAAGTTTCATATTTATTTAAAAACAACTCTGGCATGGCTTGCCTAAATTTATAAATACTTTGTTTGACATCTCCTACCATGAAGATATTATTTTTTCGTGATATAGCTGTTAATATGTACTCTTGCACTAAGTTACTATCTTGGTATTCGTCAATTGCAATTTCTTCAAATTTATCTTGGTATTTCTTAGCCACTTCACTAGTGTTTAACAAAATTTCTAAAGCAAAATGCTCAATATCATGAAAATCTACTATGTTTTTTTCTCTTTTTCGTTTTGAAAATTCCTTTTCAAAAGTAAGAATTAAGTTTTGCAATTTTACTAAAATAGGATACATGTCATTAATATCTTGATTGGCTTCTTGCGAATTGCAAATTAATATTTTATCTAACACTTTAGTTAGTTTTTTCTTAACTTCATCTCTTATCTCTTTTGCTTTCTCTTTGCTTTCTGATTCAATTTTCTGTCTTGGCCAGGTTACAAATTTTAATGTCTCAGCTATTTCATAGGCGTTATCCCAATTTTTTAAACTATTTTTCAAGTTTTCTAATTGTTCTCTATCATCTCTTATCGTTTGATAGAATTTTTCTAGTTCTGGCTCAAAAGATAAAGTTTCTTCTACTTTTGCCAAGGTAGTTATGTCATCTATTAATTCTTCCTCTAGTTCTTGTAATAAAATGTTTCCCCATATAGTTTGACTAAAATCTTGGTCTAATTTTCCTTCCAAGTGAAACATTTCAATCTTTTCCTCTAACCATTTTTGTGGAAATGGATTGCTTTGTATATAAGAATCTATTTTTAAAACTAAATCTTTTAATGGTGTATCATCTCTATAACTTGTATACACATTGATTAATTTAATAAAATCTTCATCCTCTGTTTCGTATTTTTCTTCAAATATATCTTCTATCACTTCTTGTTTCAATAACTCTATTTCTGTTGTGTCAGCAATTCTAAAGTTAGGAGATATATTTTCTAATTCATAAAAGTTATTTCTTACTACATCTAAACAAAAAGAGTCTATGGTACAGATACTAGCTTTATTCAATAAAGTAATTTGTCTTTGTAAATTTTCATCTTCTGGATTTTCATCTAATTTTTTATAGATTGCATTGAGTACTCTTTCTCTCATTTCAGCAGCAGCACTATTTGTAAAAGTTACTACTAATAGTTTATCTATGTCTATTTTATCTTCTATGATTTTATGGATAATTCTTTCTACTAATACAGCTGTTTTTCCACTGCCGTGCTGCTGCTGCTACTAGTATATTGGAATTTTTTTCATAGATAGCATCTTGTTGCTCTGATGTCCAGTTTACTTTACTCATATTTTATCTCCCTAATTTTCTATTTCTTTTATCACTTTGCAAGGATTTCCCACTGCCACACTATTAGCTGGGATATCCTTTGTCACAACACTTCCTGCTCCAATAACAGAATTCTCCCCTATTTTTACACCTGGTAAAACTATCACATTACCGCCTATCCATACGTTATTGCCAACTTCAATCGGCTTAGCATATTCTAATCCTTTATTTCTTTGCTCTGCCTTTAAAGGATGCCCTGCTGTATAAAACCCACAATTGGGTGCAATAAATACATTATCACCAAATTTTACCTGATTGGCATCTAAAATAATTAGATTATGATTCGCATAAAAGTTTTCTCCTATTTGAATATTATAACCGTAGTCACACATAAATGGTTGCTCGATTAAAAAATTTTCCTTTGTTTTTCCTAATAAAGTTTTCAATATTTTCTTTCTTTCCTCTTGATTAGATGGTTTCAATTGATTGTATTCATAACAAAGTTCTTTCGCTTTTATTCTTTCTTCCTCTAATTCTTTGTTATAGTTAGCATCATATAGTTCTCCTGCTAACATCTTTTCTTTTTCTGTCATATATACTATACCTCCTTAAAACTTAACTTTCACTCCTAATAAATATAACAAATCCGTTGCTTGCAAAGGATGAATTGTAGCTCCTTTTATGTCTTCCACTGATACAGCGATTCCTTCTATCTTACAATCTGATAAATCAATATCTTTTAGACTTGTTTTAAAAAACTGTGCTTGTGTTAAATCTGTTTCTTCGAAATAAATATTTTTCAATTTATTTTCTTGAAAATAACTATTTCTTAGCACCGTATTATGAAATAATACATTTTCCATGCTAGCGGTTGATAAATTTATATAATTCGCATTTGAATCCATAAAAGTCACTTGATATAATCTAGCTTCTACAAAATTAGAACCTGTCATTTTACAATTGTTAAATTCGCATCTTGTAAAACAAGAATTTTCAAAAGAAGTATTGGAAAAATTACAATTTCTAAATTCAACATCTATAAAAGTATTTTTTTCCAGTTTGCTATCTTTTATTTCTATTCCTTCTAATATCGTTTTTTCGAATTTTGTATCATACAGTTCTATGTTTTCTTTTGAAAAATTCTTTATTTTCTGATTTATTATTAAGTCATTTGTTTCTAGTAAATTATTTGTTTCTATTAAGTTATCTATATCTATTCTTTGCGGTTTTACAATTTTCATTCTTTTACCTCATATTTTTCTTCTACTATATCATATTCAAATGGTTTTCTCAATCCTATCTCAAGATTTTTCAATTTTAGACTCGATACGAAAAAGAAGTGAATCCTTTTAGATAGAGGACTCACTCCTTTTAAAACAAATTACATTTGATTATTTTTATATTGATTATATAATTCTTTTAATTCTTGCATTTTCTGATTCATTTCAATTTGCAAATCTGATAATTTGTCAAACTCTTTATTTTTACTTAATTTTGTTATTTGCGTAATAATGCTTTCCGTATCTTTATTATCTTTGGCTAATTCATTCTTTAACTCAGTAATTTCATTCCATAATTCTTGGTCATATTCATTTGCATTTTCTAGTTCCACACAAGACTTAATAATCTGTCTATTACTTGGAATAATTCTTTGTTCTAAATCTAAAATCCAATTGATAGTAGTTAATTCTATATGCGCTTCTATTATTTCCCTATCGATTAGATTTTCTAAAACTGTATCTTCCTTCAAATTAGCGATATTCTCATAAACTGTTTTAGGTGATTTACCAAAATAATGCTCTCTTTCTTCTTCTGTATAGGTTTCAAAAATATCTTTTTCTTCTCGATAAATTCTATTTTTGCTTAAATATTTTCCTTCTTTTGCAAAATCTTTACAAAATTCTTGTTCTAACTCTTTATTGGATATCTTGTCATTTATGGCAAATTCAATTCCATCCACTACCGTAGCAAGCACTGCTGATGCTGTCAAAAACACATTTGTCTTAGGATTTGGTGAGCGTAACTCAAAACGTGTTGATAATGGATTATATTTATCTTTTACTAATCCTAATAGTACGGTTCTATTCCTATTTTCTTGGTTTGGTGCTTTACCAATTGAAGCTACTGTATGCGTTGGTGCTTCATATCCTGGTTTTAATCTATTTAAAGAATCATTGGTATTGGATACAAATGGATTAATTACATGATAATGTTTTAAGATTCCCATCAACATTCCCCAACCAATATTACTTAGATACGTATTTTCTTCTGTTGGTGTTAACAGATTAATATTTCTTCCATCTTTCAATTTTGCCATAATGCTAAAATGACAATGTTTTCCATTTCCTGCTACTCCAATAATAGGTTTCGCACTAAAACTAACTTCTAGTCCATGTAACCTAAATATTTCTTTTATGATAATTCTTGCTAGTAATTCTTTATCTGCTGCTTGAATTGCTTTGTCATACTTCCAGTCAATTTCTAATTGTTCTACGATATGATTATCTATGGATTCATTTTCTGAAACATAAGTAGTTACTCCTCCTACTTCTTTGTGTCCCATTTCTGGTTTAATGCCATAAAACTCTAATATTCTTAGTGTTTTCTCTAAGGCTGTTCTTACTACTCCAGTCGTTCTTTTCCAATATTGTTCTTTTAAATTTTGTGATATGATTAATTTTTCTACATTGATGACATCATATGGTGTTCTTACCCAAAATTCAAGCTCAGTACCCAACATCACTTCGATATTTTGAATATCTTCCACTGAATTTATATGGTAGGATTCTAATATGGTTTTATTCTTAAGTTTTTCTAAAATAAATTGCTTAAATTCCTCCAATGACTTTTTTAATATATGTCTTGAATCTACATATTTTCCATTATGCAATAAGTATGACCATATACGTAATGTTCCTGTTGGCAAATTGGTTGTTGTATCAATATTGTCATAATTATAATCTACATACCATGTTGCTTCTTTATCTGGTATTAAGTCTACTCTTGCATCTTCTAATGTTGCTATATTAGCCAGGTCAACAGATGAGCCATCTGTTTGAATTCCTTTTTCTAACATTTCATCTATATTTTCGATAAAGTATTTTACTGGTATTTTTTCATCGGTATCATTTCCCCACAAGTCTATTCCTACAAAAGATATGAATTTGATTTCTTGGTGTTTTTTTAATATTTTTATAATTTGTTCTTTTTTATTTTTTTCTTTTGGGATACTGTAAATTAGCTTTGGGTTTAGTTTAAATTTAGTTTCCATATCACACCTCTTTCCTTTATTTTATTGCTATATGACACATCTTGCTATCAAAAATATATTTCATAATTTTTGTTTTGTCAAGCATTTTATATTTTTTTAAGAGGCATAATTACATTTTATTCTTCTACTTCTTCAAATTGACTATTATATAGTTCCGCATAAAATCCATCTTTTTCTAATAATTCCTCATGAGTTCCTTGTTCTACAATATCACCATGATTCATAACTAAAATTAAATCTGCATTTTTAATAGTAGATAATCTATGAGCAATAATAAAACTTGTTCTACCTTTCATTAGATTATCCATAGCTGCTTGAATTTGTATTTCTGTTCTTGTATCAATTGAGCTAGTAGCTTCATCTAAAATTAAAATTTTAGGGTCGGCTAAAACAACTCTTGCAATCGTCAATAATTGTTTTTGACCAGCTGATATATTAGTTGATTCTTCATTAATGACAGAATGATATCCTTTTGGCAATGTTTTAATAAAATGATGCACATGAGCTGCTTTTGCTGCTTGTATTACTTGGTCATCGGTAGCATCTTCTCTTCCATATTTAATGTTGTCTTTTACAGTTCCTCCAAATAGCCATGTATCTTGTAAGACCATACCAAACATCTTACGAAGTTCTCCTCTATCAAAATCCTTTATATTATGAGCATCGATTGCTATTTCTCCGTTCTGCTACATCGTAAAATCTCATTAGTAATTTTACCATT
>CANEFU010000049.1 GCA_947426875.1 uncultured Clostridium sp. | reverse complement strand
CCACCAGAAGCATCTAAATATAGTCCATTTAGTTTTGAAACAATAGAAACATATCCATTTCCTGCTGATTTTATCATCCATTGTTGGGCAGCTGTGTTATTGGCTCCATATTGCCAGATATTCGTTCCAGCTTTACTTTCTCCGTCCTGCTACATCTAAAGATTTCCCTGAGTGTAATGCAGTTATACTATAATAGCCACCTCCTAATGGTTTTATTTTAAACCTTTGTTGGTCTACATTATCATATTCAAATAATTGTATGTTAGCACCATTTGCTTTGGAAGCTGCTGCTACATCTAACACATATTTGGTATTAAGAGCTGACTTTATGGTATAGGTTCCTTCTTTTACTTTGGCATCTTCTTGGTCATTATTGTTATTACCACTGCCAGAAACCGCTTCAAATTTAAATTTTTGTGAGTTCGTTCCATTTCCTGTATAGACTTGTATATTGGTTCTATTTTGTGCCATTCCACCAGAAGCATCTATGTATAAGCCATTTAGTTTAGAAATAATATAAAAATAATTATTCCCTGCTGCTTTTATTAACCATTGTTGAGCTGCTGTGTTATTGGCTTCATATTGCCAGATATTCGTTCCAGCTTTGCTTTCTCCGTCCTGCTACATCTAAAGACTTCCCTGAATGTAGTGCGGTTATACTATAATAACCATTTCCCAATGGTTTTACTTTAAACTTTTGTTGGTTTACATTGTCATATTGAAATAATTGTATATTCGCTCCATTGGATTTGGAAGCTGCTGCTACATCTAATACATATTTAGTATTAAGAGCTGACCTTATAATATAAGTTCCCTCTTGTAAAGAAGTATTGGTAGCTTTTTCTGCTGCTTCTGAAATATTTATTTGACACAATATTGCTTGTGTTAGTATCATTATTACGGTTATGATAAGTTTGTATTTTATGTTTTTTTTCATTTGCATTTCTCCTTCCTTTATCCCCTTTTTATTTTATCATATCTTGTCGAAAAATTAAACATCAAATCGAAAGTTTTTGTATTTTTTATAACTAAAAAAATTAAAATCTAAATGTTATAAAATTAAATAACATTTAGATTTTAACTTTTCTTATCCTTCCCATTTTTATCTTGGTTTTTATGATACCAGGTAGCAAAAACAAATAATAACAAATCTTATTTTCTATCCCTTTTATCACTTTTCCATTATATTGTTTGGTTAGAAAACTAAACAATATGTAATGTTTTATCACATACCATCTTTTAGACCAATTGACTCCTTTCAAGTCTTTCTGTAAAATCTCCTTAAAATATTCATAATAACCATAAGGATTTTCTTTAAATTGTTTCTTTATATTCTGTGTATAACCATCTTCCTGGTACTCACATATCATAATCGGTTGATTAATCCCTATTATTTTATAAGATTCATCCATTTTATGATGCATTCTCGCTTCTGTTGAAAATCTTTCCTTTTTTTCTAATACGTAGCTGTATTGCTTTCGTATTTTACTAAAAAATACGAGTGCTTTTTCTCCCGTTTCTCCTTCTTTAAAATATAAGTCAAACATCGTAGTTTCCTGTTTTTTAAAGTTATTTCCCATGTTGTTTCCCTTGGTATCATATTTTAAAAAACATAACGCATAAACATCTTTTCTTTCTTTATTTCTTTCCCATTCTTGTTGTATGATTTGAAAAGCATCTGGTGTAAAATAATCATCCGAATCACATTCAATTATTACATCACCTGTTGCTTTTTCCACCAATTGATTAATGGCTGCCATTTTCCCCTGATTTTCTTGTCGAAAATAACAAATTTGTATTTTATTTTCTTGCTCAAATTGTTTTATCCTATCTGCTGTATTATCGGTAGAACCATCGTCCATAACAAGCCATTCTACTTCCACTTCGCTCTTCGCATTTTGAACTAAACTATCATATACATTAATTAGTAATTCTTCTCTATTATAAGTTGGTGTTAATACTGATATTTTCATATTGGTTATTCAATCTCCTCTATTACTTTTTTAATTTGCTCTATAATCTCCTCATTTTGATATTGTTTTTTATCTAATTGTTTTACCGTATATTTTTTTTGATTTCTCATTATTTCACTTAACTGGTTAGCAATATCTTCCTCTGTATTTCCTACAATCTTACAATTTTCATAATTTTGTAAGGTTTCTCTGGCTGCTGTATCTGTTATTATGATATATTTTCCTAAAATCTGAGCTTCTAACAATACCATTGGATATCCTTCATAATGTGATAGCAAGACAAAATAATCAGCTGCTTTTATATAAGGATAAGGATTTTCTTTTTTTCCTAATAAAATAAAGCTTTTTTCCACCCCTTTGTCCTTTATCGTTTTTTCTAATTTATCTCTTTCTGGTCCATCTCCTATCACATATACCACATGTTCTAATCCCTCTTGTATCAAATTGCTATGTATCTTGATAAAACGGTCTATCGCTTTTTGTTCTACTAATCTTGCTACTGTTACTACATTAATTTTATTCTTATCAAATTCTACTTCTCTCTTTTCATTCGCTTTTTGAATTACTTTTTGGGCATCAATATAATTATAAATAACTTCTTTTTTATTTTTCAAAGAATATACTTCTTCGAATTTTTTTAGATTATCTTTACTAACAAATATTATTTTTTGGTATGTTTCATATATTTTTTTGTCAATTGCTCTTTTCAACTTTGCTTTTATTCCATTTCCAAAAACAGCAGAAATATCATTATGTACCCATACTATTTTCTTAGTTTTCTCATTTTTGGTACTAAGTATCCTTGTCATAGCTCCTTCTAAGAAGGCAATTTCTACATCATAATTGTCTTTCACATATTTCTGATAAATTCTATTTTTAAATAGCAATACTTTCAAAGGCACACTAAAACGTTTCTGAAATTTTGACAGTTCAGAAAAAGAAACTTTATAAAGTGATTTCACTTTCACTTTTGGGGATACTTGTTTTTCTAATTCTCCTTTGGCATAAATCGTAAATATGGTAATTTCATAAGTTTCGCATAATTGATTTGCGATATCGACTAATACTCTCTCTGCTCCCCCTAGTGTCAAACTTGTAATTCCAAATACTACTTTTTTCATGTTATTTATTGCTTCCTCTCAAAATCATACCATATAGTTTATAACTTACTTGATTGATTGATTTCATATATAAATTCTTCCAACTTCTTTTTTGGTTTAATATTTTATTTTTCTTCCAATTCGGAAATTTTGTATTCACCTTTTCCCACGTTTCTTGTAATAACTTTTTTCGAATGGTTTTATCTTGTATTTTTACCATTCGTAAAAATGAACTACAAAACAAAAATCTAACATAAAGGTATTCTAATTGCTCTTGATATTCTTCATAATAACCACATTCTTTATAATATTCCAGTACATGTTCTAAAACATCAAAAATTTCTTTTGTCCTTTCGTTTTGTGAATTAGCAATGGAGCCTTCTCTTTGGATATAGTGAATGCATGGTTTTTTCAAAAAAGAAACCTTGTCCAAATGTGGTATTAATTTATAAGTAAACTCTACATCTTCATAACGATATCCTTTTGGGAATTCAATCTCCGTTTTTTGCAATAAGTCTTTTTTGATTAGCTTATTCCATGCTACTACTCTGACTTTTTCTAGCATTTCTTTTTTTCCTTGATAGAAAGCTCCTATATCTTCTTTTTTCTTATTCGGATATTCCCAATAAAAATCGCATTCTACCATATCACTTTTTTCTTTTTGTGCTAGCTCATACATATCTTGATAAGTATTTTCTTCCACATAGTCATCTGAATCTAGAAATGCTACATATTCTCCTTTAGCATGAGGAAGGGCATAATTTCTTGCATCTGACAACCCACCATTTTCTTTTTTTAGATATACTATTTTTTCTGGGTATTCTTCTATAAACTTTTGGATGATTTGTTCAGAATGGTCTGTTGAGCCATCATTTACAACAATAATTTCTATTTCTTGTAATGTTTGATTCACTAAAGAATTCAAACATTTCTCTATATATAATTCCACATTATACACTGGTACAATTACACTTACTTTTGGCATTTTTTACCTCAACTTTAAATATAATTTTATATTTATTTTTAATAATAATTTTTTTATCAGTTGTTTTATATTTCTTGCTTTTATGTTCTTAGCAAAGTTTCTCTTTTGAACTTGTTGGATATAATATTTCTGGTCTTTTCCTTTTAAATCTTTCAATTTCAACAAAATAGCATTGGTATAATAGATTTTGATATTTTCTTTTGAGCTTTCTCTTAGTTCTAATTTTCCAATGGTTTCTATCATATTATCATAATGCAATAATACGTCTTCCATTCTCTTAAGTGTTTTTTCATAATCTTCATTTCTTGTAATGCTATTTTCTACTTGTACGTAAGAATACAAATAATAATTAGTAGAAACTACACTTTTGGCTACTAAGATAAGCAATGGTATCAATCCAAAGTCTTCGTGATATCTTTGTTGAAATTGAAAATGATTCTTCGTAAATAATTCCTTTTTTATGATGTAAACACAAGGAGAATCAAGTAATACATCTTCGCTATATAATCTGTCAAATGCCTCTTCTCCTGTTATGGTTTCGAATACTGGTCCCTCTATTCTTTCAAGTAGTTTTCCTTTTCCATCTACTTTTTGCAATTTAAATTTAATTAAGTCAATTTGTTTGTCTAAATATGGCTCTAACTTTTCAACTAATGTCGTATCCACATAATCATCTGCATCGACAAACATAACATATTCAGAAGTAGCTTTTTCTATCCCGAAATTTCTAGTTTTCGCAATTCCTTCATTTTCTTTTGCATAATATTTTATATGTTTTTCATACTTTTTTATTTTTTCTTCGGAATGGTCTGTTGAGCCATCATTTACGACAATAATTTCAATTTCCTCTTTTCTTGTCTGATGAATTAGAGATTCTAAACATTTCTCTATATAGTTTTCTGTATTGTATACTGGTACAATCACACTTATTTTCGCCATTTTCTATTCCTTTCAAAAAAGTTGCTCTATTTTTTTTACAATTTCTTCATTATATTGCTTTACATCAAATTCTTTTTCGATTAAATATCCTTTTTCTAAAAAGCTTTTCATTGCTTCATAAATAGCTTGTTCACTTTTTTCTGTTACGATACCATAACCATGTTCTACTTCTTCATAGTCTGACACTTTGGTCGTTATGATTGGTTTCTTTAACATAAAACTTTCTAAAAACACAACTGGATATCCCTCATATTCTGAAGTTAATACTACACAATCTGCTATTTTAAAATAAGGATATGGATTTTGCTTTTTTCCTAAAAAGAAAATTGTTTCTTCCAATTTTTCTTCTTGTACTAATTTTTGATAGTATTCATGGTCTGGTCCATCTCCAATTAGCAATATTCTAAATTCGTAATTTTCTTCTTTTAACTTCTTGGTAGCAGAAATTAATCTTGTTAATTTTTTTTGCTTTTCATCATGCCTTCCTACATTAATAAAGGTAATCTGATTTTCTTCTTTTTGGATTTCTATCCTTTCCTTTGATAAGTTAATAATTTCTTCTCCATCTATCAGATTATTACATACGATTGTTCTTTCCTTCATTTCAGGAAAAATTTTTAAAAAGCTTTCTTTCCCTTCTTGGGAAACAAATACCACATGTTTAAATTGGCTATATTTCTTTTCTATAAAAAATTTTCTGACTGCCTCTTCCTTATTTTCATACAAAGTTAAATAATCGGCATGTCCCCATAAACAACTATTGGTTGAAGCTGTTCTACTAACAAATGCTGCTACATTTGAATACGTTGCAAAACATGCTGAGAAATCAAATTTATTTTTATAACGAAGTATAAAATGGATTCTTTTTACTAGATTGGTTATTTTTCTTTTTAGTCTATTTTTGCTCTCACTTGGCCTATATTCAATGATAGGAATATTAGAATTTATTTTTTCTAAAAATATGCCTTGCTTCTTTTCTAAAACAAGAGTTACTTGATATCCCTTTTTTTGTAATTGATTGGCTAGTGTTACGAGTGCTTTTTCAATTCCTCCTATATCTAACGAATAGGCTGCCAATAATATTTTTTTCATTTTTTATTCTGCTCCTTTATTCTTCTTGATTCTACCATTTATTTTGTGTCAAATCAAGCTAAATAGCTAAAAAATTGCCAAAAGAACTTCTCCTTTTGACAATTTTTTGTTTTCTTAATACTTCTTATAAGCAATATTCATATCCACTCTACCTTTGATTCCATAAACTGAGCCAGAGCTCGTATATTGCCATATATGATATCGATATTGATAATCTGTCTGACCAGCAGAAGTATAATGTGCCACCCATATATCTCCTCTTGTTAATTGAGATACATCTAATTTCTCATAAAACCAATTTCTACTTGCATAAGTAGCTCCTATATATCCTGCCTTTTCTATGGTTTCTACAAAAGCATTACATATAGCTGTCCTTGTTGCGACATCTAACCCATCTGCTCTTCCTGCATAATTCGGGCTACCAGAATATTCGGTATCAATAACAATTGGATAATTTACTGGAATATGATATTTTCTTACCAAATCTAATACATAGTTAGCTTCTTCTCTTGCTTCTTGTACCGTAATGGCTTGTGTAAAAAAGTATAATCCTATGTTAATTCCATTGACTTGTGCTCCTGTCACATTTTTAACAAACTGCATGTCTGTCACCATTTTTCCTGAGCCATATCCTCTATATCCTACTCGTATCATAGCAAAATCTGCTTGTCCAGAAGCTCTTACTGCTGCCCAGTCAATGGCACCATTAAATTCACTCACATCAATTCCTACTTTTTGCGTTAAGGTATTAAAAGAGAACTTTTGTGATTCATTGTTTTTTATGGTACTACTTGTTTGTATTTTAGTTCCATTTGCTGTTTTATTTCCAACAATCTCCATATATTCTCCTGTTGCCCTTGACTTAATTCTATAATATCCACTTCCTACTATTTCAATGCTCCATTGTTGTGTTGCTAAATTTTCATATGGTTTTTGTACTACACTATTCCCCTGAATGGTCAAAGCCATATTTGAATGTTTTGCTGTTATTTTACAACAATTACTATCTATGTATTCTACTCTAAAAACTTGTTGATTTACACTATTATTTTGCCAAATTTGTAATTTGGCTCCTTCTTGTCTATTTCCTCCTTCTATATCCAAATATTGATTGGCATTTTTTCTTATTGCTATATGATAGACATCATTATCTATCATAGGTACTTTTTGGAATTTGAATTTTTGTGCCGTTGAGCCATTTCCTTCATATAGTTGCACATTCGCACCATTTTGTGCATTTCCATTTGCAATATCCAAATATAGTAAAGATGCTTTGGATACCACGTAATAATATCCATTTCCTGCCTCTTGCAATATCCATTGTTGTGCTACTGAATCATTGCTTGTATATTGCTGTACATTCGCACCATTTTTTCTTTCTCCTCCTGCTACATCTAGCACTTTTCCAGAATGAACTAGTTTTATGTCATAATATTTTCCTTCTTTATGATAGGTAATTTGAAATTTTTGTTGTTGTACTTTATCTTTTGCCCAAATTTGTAGATTTCCTTTGTCGTAATAAGAACCACCTGCTATATCTAACCCTTTATTCACATTTAGTGCTGTATTGATTCTATATACTCCATCTTGTAGGCATTGTTTTCCTTCTATCTCTTCTGCCTTTTCAAATTTGAATTGTTGTGATTGTGTTTCATTTCCTGTATACATTTGTAGAAGTT
>CANEFU010000048.1 GCA_947426875.1 uncultured Clostridium sp. | reverse complement strand
ATCCACCCTTTGGATTTTCAATCGAATGTTTTAGTCTTCGTGTGATGACCTCTTCCATACATTTTGGGTCATCTTGTCCAAATACTGTTTTTATCTTAAATCTTCTGGATAAATTCTTTTTTATTACACCATCTTGCATGACACACATTCCTGCCACCATATATTCTCCAGAAATATTAGATATATCATAGGTTTCAATTTTTCTCGGCAATTTCTCTAA
Organism: uncultured Clostridium sp.; assembly: GCA_947426875.1. Taxonomy (GTDB): domain Bacteria; phylum Bacillota; class Clostridia; order TANB77; family CAG-508; genus CAG-269. The sequence continues at coordinate 7,661 of CANEFU010000048.1, read as the reverse complement.
AGCTAAAACCTTTTTTAATTCCATTAAAATCTCACTTTTATCTTTTTCTTTATTTTCTAATGTTACTTTTGCATTATTTTCTGCCATTTCTACAAAGCGCAACTTTTCTCCCTTTTTAGGCGTTTTAATTTCCACTTTTTTACCTAAAGTTGTGGATAACCATTGCTCAATTGCTTCTTTATCTTCTATTTCTTCTCTTATCATAATTTTATTGGGGATATTGGGATTGTCTAAATAATATTGTTTCATAAATCCTGATATCATTTCTTTATCTTCCATATCTTTTAAATCTGCATAAAAATAATGCTCTCGTCCAATCATTTTGCTACCTCTGACAAAGAATATTTCAATACAAATTTCTAATTCTGATTTAGCAATTCCAATGACATCAATATTATTTTCTGATAAATTGGATACCTTTTGTTTTTCTGATACTCTTTCTATGGCTTGAATTTTATCTCTAATATAAGCCGCTTTTTCAAAATCTAATTTTTCAGATGCTTCTTTCATTTGTTCTTCTAATTCTTGGATTAATTTATCTGTTTTTCCTTCTAGCAAATCTATGATTTCGTCAATCTGTTTTCTATATTCCTCTTTTGTAATATATCCCATACATGGTGCAAAACATTTATTAATATGATAATTTAGGCATGCTCTGGTTCTTTCTTTTAAATTTTTACATTGACGAATTTTATATTTCTCTTTTATAAAATTCACCATCTCTTTAGCTGCACCTGGATTCGCATAGGGTCCAAAATACTTTGAACCATCATTTATGATTCTTCTTGTGATAAATACACCTGGATAATCAGATGTCAAATCTACTTTTATGTAAGGGTATGTTTTGTCATCTTTTAATAAAACATTAAATTTTGGTCTGTTTTTCTTAATTAAATTACATTCCAATATTAATGCCTCTGCTTCATTATCTACTACAATATATTCAAAATGGTCAATTAAACTGACCATTTTTTCAATCCTTGCTGTTTTATTATTTTTTCTAAAATACTGCCTTACTCTATTTCTAAGTGATATTGCTTTTCCTACATAGATAATAGTATCCTCTTTATCACGCATGACATAAACACCCGGTTTATGGGGCAATTTCTTTAGTTCTTCTTCAATGTTGAACATAACGACTCCTTTTATTCAATATATCCGATATATGGCAAGTTTCTATATTTTTCATTATAGTCTAAACCATATCCTACTACAAATTTGTCTTCAATGGCAAACCCTATGTAATCTACATTTAATTCTAAAACTCTTCTAGATGGTTTGGATAGCATGGTTACAATTTTAATACTATTAGGATTTTTTTGTTTCAGATATTCTCTCACATAAGTTAGTGTTCTTCCTGTATCTATGATATCTTCTACAATAATGACATCTTTTCCTTCAATCGAATTTTGAATATCCTTATTGATTCTTACATTTCCTGTACTTTCTGTTCCTTCATAGCTAGATGCTTCCATAAAATCAAGTTGCACATTACTTTTTATGTTTTTGGCTAGTTCTGACATAAATATAACAGAACCTTTTAAAATCCCAATAAATACAATGTCTTTTCCTTCATAATCTTTTTGAATTTGCTTTCCTAATTCTTCAATTCTTTTTTCTAGTTTGGCTTTATTAATCAGTACATTAATTTCTTCCATGTGTTGATTCCCCTTTTCTCTTTTTCTTTGATTATACTAGATTATAAGGCAGTTTTCAAGTTTTTAAAAAAATATCCTCATTTACTCCCAAATTGATGGGCAATGAGGATATCTGTCTTTTTATTTTTTATTAAAATAAATAATTAAATGTTCTATCGTTTTCTTATCTTCTTCTGTTAATTTATCATATCCTGCTAAGGAATATTCTAAACTCTTATTTTCTTTCGCTTTTAAATACTCACTAAATACTTGGTCTAGCGTTACTTGAAATAAATTGCATATACGAATTAATACTTCATAAGATGGCTTTGCTCTATCTTGCTCAATATCACTTATGTATCTTACTGATACTTCTATACTTTCTGCTAATTTTTCTTGTGTATATCCGTTGCTTTTTCTAATTTGTTTTAGATTCGCTCCTATTTTAATTGTACTTAATTTTCTCATTCTTCTACCACCTGTTTTTTTGTTTATCTTATCAAACTTTGCCACTTGTATAAACGAATTATTCTCGTTTTTTTATCGTATTTTATTTCTATATATTTTTTAAGTATTCCTCTAATAATTTGTCTATCTCTTTTCTTTTTATCTCTATCTTACTTTTATCTTCTCCTGTTTCTATCATTTTTTCTATTTGCTTTAACTTTTGCGCTATTTCTTGTTTTAACTTTTCCATTTTCTCACCTCTTTCTTATTTTGTTTCTTTTTCTTCTTTTTATTCTTTTATATCTTGTTTTGTTTTATATGTCAAGATTTATTTAATAGTAAACTATTTAAAATACAAAAAGATATAAAATTTTATCGACAATAATTGACAAAAAACCTCTCTTTTTATATAATAAAAGTAAATTATAGGTGAAAAGACACGGGAGGAGATTACTATGATTAAAACAACATTATCGTTTCAAGTATATCTGCCCGAGTCGCTTGGGTGGATAGAAAATCCATTGGTGCGTATTCGGATAAGAATGCACGAAAAATGGAAAGAGTTGAAACCTATATCTGCTGAACATATCGGTAGATATGAGTCTCTTTGTGGTCAAGAGTGGCCACGTATATTCAGAGATGATAACACAGAAATCTCTGAATACAAAAATTTTGAAGCAAGTGTCTTTTATTTTTCAGTAAAAGTACCGAGAAATGTGGTAATTCATGGTGAGTATTTTCTTACCTTCACTAGCTGGAAAGGTAACGTTTCCACTGATTACCATACTGAAAAGAAGCACTTCTTAGTAGCTGATAAATTTAGCTGCTGGTAAAGACGTTCCTAAGGGGACGTTTTTATTTTATATCAATTTTTTTTATATTTTTTTGTATAAAACTTGACAAAAGTACAAATACTGTGTAAAATAATACCTATTAAAAATAATAAATGATTACGTTTGTACAATGAAAGCATTTAGAAGAAACTTTTAAGAGAAAAAGGGTCATCGGCTGGAAGCCCTTTAAGGTCAACCTAAAAAAGCGAAACACATTGGAGTAAAATTAAAATAAAGTGGAAAATTCTTGTAATTTTCAAGCTGGGTGGTACCGCGGAAACTATTTCGTCCCTGCATAAAATGCATAGGACGTTTTTTTGTGCCTTACTTATCAATAAGTTTTATGTTGCAGAAAGAAATGTCCCTAATCAAACAAATAGGGAGGTATGAAAATGAAAGATTACAAAACACATACTTGTAATGAAATTCGTTTAGAAGATGTTGGAAAAAAGGTTAGGATAGCTGGCTTCGTTCAGACGATTCGTGATTTCGGAGGACTTGTATTTTTAGATATCAGAGATATGTATGGTGTCACACAAGTAGTTACTTCTGGAAAAGAAGAAGAGGTTGATTTTGCTTCTCATATTCCATTAGAGTCTTCTGTTAGCGTTTATGGAGAAGTAAAGAAAAGAGATGACGAAACGGTTAATCCCAAATTAGAAACTGGGCTAGTAGAAATTCGTATCGAAGAAATTACCATTCTAAATAAACGAGCTAAAAATTTACCATTTGAAATCAATACCGAGCAAGAAGTTCGTGAAGATTTAAGACTTCAATATCGTTATTTAGATTTAAGAAATGATAGATTAAAAAATAATTTAATTCTAAGAGCAAAAGTTCTTCAATTTTTGAGAAATCAAATGATTGAACAGGGATTTTTAGAAGTACAAACTCCTATTTTAACAAGTTCTTCTCCAGAAGGTGCTAGAGATTATTTGGTTCCAAGTAGATTACATCCTGGTAAATTTTATGCTTTACCACAGGCTCCACAACAATTTAAACAATTGTTAATGGTATCTGGAATTGATAAATATTTTCAAATTGCTCCTTGCTTTCGAGACGAAGATGCAAGAGCAGATAGAGCTCCTGGTGAATTTTATCAATTGGATATGGAAATGTCATATGCAACACAAGAAGATGTTTTTTCCGCAATTGAGCCTGTCATATACAATACTTTTAAGGAATTTTCAAATAAAAAAATAGCTCATTATCCTTTTCCAAGAATTTCTTATCAAGATACCATGCTTCAATATGGAACGGATAAGCCAGACTTAAGAAACCCTCTTACTATTATCGATTTATCTGAATTTTTTAGTAAATGCTCTTTTAAACCTTTCATCAATCGAACTGTTAGAGCAATTAAAGTACAAGGACATCTTTCTAAAGGCTTCCATGAAAAGCTTTTAGAATATGCTATGAGTATTGGAATGGGTGGACTTGGCTATTTAGAGGTACAAGAGAATTTGAGCTTTAAAGGTCCTATTGATAAATTCATTCCTGATGATTTAAAAAAGGAATTATTAAAATTGGCTGATTTAAAAAAAGAAGATACCCTATTCTTTATAGCTGATAATGAAAAAAGAGCAACTGAACTTGCTGGACAAATTCGAGAAGAGCTCGGAAAAAGATTGGATTTAATTGATAATGATGTTTTTGCATTTGCTTGGATTGTTGATTTTCCAATGTTTGAGAAGGATGAGCATGACAATTTAGCTTTTAGCCATAATCCATTTTCCATGCCACAAGGTGGTCTAGAAGCTTTAAATAACCAAAATCCATTAGACGTCTTAGCTTATCAATATGACATTGTATGTAACGGTATCGAACTTTCTTCTGGAGCTGTTAGAAATCATGACATTGAAATTATGTTAAAAGCTTTTACCATGGCAGGTTATACAGAAGAAGAAGTAAAATCTAAATTTGGTGCTTTATATACAGCTTTTCAATTCGGAGCTCCTCCACATGCTGGTATTGCTCCTGGTATTGATAGAATGCTTATGTTATTAACTGACTCCGATACGATTCGTGAAGTAATTGCTTTCCCTTTAAATAGTAAAGCAGAAGATTTAATGATGGGGGCTCCTAGCCAGGTTAAACGTGAACAATTAAGAGAGGTTCATATTCAAATTGATTTAAAATAAAGGTAGCCAAGGATTCCAAGGTTAAAGGTTGCCAAACATTCCGGGGTTAAAGGTTGCCAAATATTCCGGGTTTAAATGGCAAGTTCAACTTGCCAGTTAAACCCGGAATATTTGGCAACCTTTAACCCCGGTATGTTTGGCAACCTTTGGCTACCTCTAGCTACTTTCGACTACCTTTGAAACTCTTTCTAACTCCTCTTTTTTCTATTTTCCTCGAATTCTTCCCATGACTTACTAAATTCATGATTAGCAAACATTTCTTTTAAACCTGTTATTTGTTTTAAACGAATAATTTCATCTAATTCCATTCCTAAATGCTTAGAAATCTCTTTTTCCGTCCATCCCTTTTGTGTTAATGTCAAAACAATATGTGACATATCAATAATTTGATGTGTTCCTCTTGCTCGATTGTGTCTTATTGTACTTGCCATACGATTTTCTAGGTCTTTTTCAATTGTTACAATTGGAACCTCTTTTAAATGAAAGTATTCCTTCGCACAACGATAACGGTGAAACCCATCTACTACTATATAAATGTCTCTTTCTTTATCATAATAAGTTACAATCGGTTGTGTATATCCATCTTCCTCAATGGAATGTTTTAGTAATTTCATTTCTGGTGGTGCTACTTTATTTGGGTTATAATCATTTGCTATTACTTTATCAATATCTACCATTTTTACATTTAGTACTGGAAATTCTATTTTTTTCATTCTCTTATTTAGTCCTTTCTTATCCTATCGCATTATACTTAACTCATAATCGCTTCTTTTTCCGTATAAATTGTTACAAAATTTTTATAGTCTTGGTTTTTACCAACTTTAAATCCACATCTCTCATATACCTCTTTGTAATAATTGGTCACAATGCTATAAGTAATATTTTTTTCTCTCATAATTACTTTTAATATTTCTTCTAAATATTTTTCTTTGGTCGTGTATACATTTTTTATAATATTTTTGTTGACAGATACAAATGCCATTACTCTTCCTTCTTCTGCACAAATATACCATTCTTTGCTATCATCATCATAAATTCTGTCATTTGTTTGTTTTTCTATTAATCTTGACCCAAAGAACTTTCCCATATATTGATAAAATTTTTCATCTTTATTTGTCATTTTTTTAACCATCTTTTTACCTCTTTTCTTTTTATCCACATTGTTCTTGTATTATTTTTTGTAATAGTTTATCATCTGTTTTTGTTTTTTTATTTAATAAATTGTCCCATTTATGAATTAGTTCCATTAGTTCTCTATCATCATTTTTCGTTTGTGCAAAAGACAATCTCCTTAAGTAAAAATCATTTTTTTCTATTGCCCTTGCGATTCTTCGCCATGAAATGGCTTTCTTTTGATTTTCTAATTTACATTCTGCTGTGTCTGGTATATCTTTTATTTCGATTCCATACTTGTTTTTATGCCAAATCATAAACTTTTTTATTTTTCTATAATAATGCATCATTAAATCTCGATTATAGATTCCTATACTTTCTAGTAAAAACACACTATATTCTTGCCATGACATAAATTCTGGTTTACAAGATTTGATGTTGCCAAGTGCTGTTGTTTTACAATAGATATTTCCAAAATTTACACCGATTCACTCGATTAAGCACTTTACTCCAAGTATCATATTCAAGAGCCTTAAACTGGTCTAATCCATTTCTTTGGTCATCTCCATATGGTTGACAAAGTCTTTGCTCGTAAATACTTAATCCATTTTTATACATAAGCTCATAGATATAATTAAATTTTAAATCTAGTCTACTAACTGCTCCCCAAATGTCCTCAGCTGTCCAATCATAAATAGGATAAAAATTGTAAACATCAATATGTTTTTCATTTACTTTTAATTTAGTTGTCCAGTTATAACCCTCAAAAGTAATTTTTTTATCCTGAAAAGCAATAGTCCTGAATCTATTTAAACTTTCGTCTGTACGAATTCCTATTCCGCATCCTACTTTTCCTTGATATTTCTCTTGATACCAACTAGCAAACTGAACTATAAATTCTTCAAATTCTTCGCCTTTTTTGAACCAATCAAATGGGCAGTTTTGTATATTAATACTATCTTCTGGCATGTTTCTTACCCATAAATGTTTACTTTCTTCTTCCCAACATATCCATTTTGGTTGTAATACAGAAACTGCATTTCGTAATGCAATTGGTAAAGTAATATGATAAAAATCTCTAATTTGTGATAATTGTTTTAATTCTTCTACATGTTCTATTGTATAACGATATTGTGCTTCTAAATCAATAAATAAGACATCAAATTTTTTATTCATTCGTTTGGCTACTCTATTAGCTAACTGTACCATTACAGAGCTATCTTTTCCCCCACTAACACTAAAATAAATATTGTCAAAGTTTTGAAACATAATTTCTAATCTATCTATTGTTGCTTCTAATACATTCTTTTCTAGATATTTTTTTGCCATCTTTTTTCCTTCCTCTTTATTCCAAATTATACCATTTCTGCTATATTTTGTAAAGTTATGTCGAAAATAAAATTTATAAATTGCTAAACGCTTCTAAAGATTGCCAAAGGTTGCCAAACATTCCGGGTTTAAATGGCAAGTTCAACTTGCCATTTAAACCC
>CANEFU010000047.1 GCA_947426875.1 uncultured Clostridium sp. | reverse complement strand
AAGAGATTTTTCTCTTGCCATTTAAACCCGGAATGTTTGGCAACCTGGCAACCTTTAAACTATATAAATTAATCTAAATTTTTAAGTAAGTCTATCATAGAGTTCAAAAAATCCTTTTTATCATCTGAAAGAGAAGCAATTTTCTCAGAAATTTCTATATTTTTTGTAGCTTCTTCATTCGTGATAAAAGATGCATAAATAGTATTTGGTGTAATTCCCAAGATATTCATGCAATTAATTAATGTTTGTGTTTTGATACCATTATTACCATTTTCGATTCTAGAAATATATTTTAAAGAAATTCCTAATTTTTCAGAAAGTTGTTCTTGAGTCATTTTGTTTTTAATACGAAAATCTCGTAATATTTTACCAAAAATCTTATCAATATCAGATTTAGAAACTGAACTCATTTCGTACCTCCATACAATCCAAAGTATTAATATTAGTATAACAAGCGGACTAAAAATGTTGAACACATTAAAACTATAACAGTAGTGAAACTTAACGACATCAAAATTTTCAAAATCACTTGAATTAAACAGTTAAATGTGATATGATAGACAAAAAAGATATAACACTGTTAGTGTTACCAATGAAAAAAAGATATATTCTAAGAGCATAAAAAATATAGATAAAAAGGAATGTAGAAATATGATAAGTAATGAAAGATATGTAACTTTTCTAAAAAGAATTATTGCCTGTATTAGTTATGGGGATTATTATGCCGTAAAAGAACTATCTCAGTTAGAGTTGGAAAAAATGGAACAAGAGATAAAACAAAGAAAAAACTCGAATTAAAAAGTTTGAGTTTTTTTCAGTTTTAGGATATACTGATAACAGAATAAAAATAAAGGAGGTACCAATGATAAGAAAATTCAAAGAAGAAGATACAACCAAAGTAATGACAATATGGACAAAAGGAAATTTTAAGGCTCACGACTTTATTGAAAAAGATTATTGGTTAGAAAATTTTAATCAAGTAAAAAATGAGTATTTACCTCAATCAGAAACCTATGTTTACACAGAAGAGGGAGAAATAAAAGGTTTTATTAGTATATTAGAAAAAAAGTACATAGGTGCCCTATTTGTTAGACAAGATTCATTAAGAGAAGGGATTGGAAGAAGATTATTAAACTATTGTAAAGAGAAGTATGATTATTTAACATTAAACGTTTATGAAAAAAATGTCAATGCAACCTTATTTTATGTAGCTATGGATTTTAAAAATAAAGGAATACAAATAGATGAAAAAACACGGCGAAAAAGAATATAAAATGGAATGGAAAAATGAAGAAAAATAATTGCCAAAAAACAAAAGATTCGATATAATAAGAAAAATAAAAAAGGAGGAAATTAAAATGGGATTAGCTTCATTAATATTAGGAATCATATCACTTATTATGAGTTGTATACCAGTTATAGGATTATTCTTTTGTATAACAGCAATCATAGGAATTATACTAGGAATTATATCACTATGTAAAAAACAAGAAAAAGGAAAAAGTATAGCTGGAATTGTAACATCATCTATCGCTATTTTAATAATAGTAGTATACTTTATAGGTATGGTAGTTATGTTAGGAGGAGACAATGGCATCATAGAACAAGTCAGAAAGGAAACAGAAAATATAACCGATTCTACGGAAACAGCAGAAGTAAAGAAATGTATGGTGGGAGAAACGTTTCGTAATAACAATATAGCCATTACATTTTTAACCATAGATTCTAATTTTAAAGGATACAATGAGTATGCAAACGTGGAAGAAGGCTATAAAGTAATAAGAGCAGAATTTGAATTTGAAAATGTAGGAACAAGCAATCAATATATTTCTTCTTACGATTTTGATTGTTATGCCGATGGATATGATTGCGATTCTTTCTGGTCAGCAGAAGACAGTAGCTTTTCAACTACATTATCCAGTGGAAAAAAAGCAAAAGGAGTCGTATATTTTGAAGTACCAGAAAACAGTACAAGCATAACATTAGAATATGATGTAGATACTTGGACAGAAGAGAGAGTAGAATTTATAGTACAATAGAAGCCAAAAACGATAAGAATATTCTTATCGTTTTTTGTTGTTTAATCATGCTCTTTTTGTTTTATGCAAAATAAGTAAAAGGTGTAAAAAATCTCCATTGCTATTAAGAAAAAAAGCAATTATAATCTAATTGAGGTGAATTATATGAGGATAATTTCATGCAAAGGGGAAAAATTATTAAAAAAGGAGTTGAAAAAAGATTTTAAATTCTTTCTAAAAGAAGCAAAACCAAATCGGATTAATAAGAGATAAAAACAAACTATCGCCAGAAGTAGCTAGTATAGCCTCTGTAGGATATGGACTAGCAGCTCTAGTTATTGGAGTAGAAAGAAAATGGATTTCTTACCAAAAGGCGTATGATAGAGCGAATCGAACATTAGATACCTTTCTAAATGATATGGAATCAATTCACGGATTTTTTTATCATTTTGTTCACATAGAAACAGCGGAAAGGGAATGGAATTCAGAAGTTTCTATTATTGATACAGGTATTTTTATTTGTGGAGCGATTTTAGTAGGAGAATACTTTAAAGGAGAAATTAAAGAAAAAGCAGAGAAGTTATATAAAAATATAAATTGGAATTGGTACACAGATGAAAAAACGAATCAATTTTATATGGGATATTCGCCAGAAGAAGGATTTTCAGGACATTGGGATATGTATGCAGAACAATTAATGTTATATATTCTTGGTGTCGCATCTCCTACACATCCCATCAACAAAAGCATGTATGATGATTTTAAAAAACCAGTGACTAATTATGGAGAAATAAAAGACATTGTTTATACTTATTGTGGCACTTTATTTACCTATCAATATTCACATGCATGGATTGATTTTAGAGGAAGAAAAGATAAAAATGGAATTGACTGGTTTGAAAATTCAATTAAGGCAACACTAGCCAATAGAAAATATTGTATCGAAAATGAAAAAAATTACCGAACTTTTGGAGAAAACTCTTGGGGATTAACAGCATGTGTTGGGCCAAAGGGATATTCAGGAGAATTTGGAGCCATGCCAGCATTTAGTAATTTACAAGGAAATGATGGTACCATTTCTCCAAGTGGAGCAGCAGGTTCCATTGTATTTACACCAGAACTTTCTATTAAAGCACTAGAAAACTACTACAATCATTTTCCGAAACTTTGGTGTCAATATGGATTCAGAGATGCTTACAATTTAGAAGGAAAGAAAGCATGGTATGCAGAAGAATGCATCGGAATTGACAAAGGAATTTCTATGATTATGATTGAAAATTACTTAACTGGTCTCATTTGGAAATATTTTATGAAAAATGAATACATAAAAAAAGGATTAGATAGGTTAGAAATTACACAAAAGAAAAAAGAAAGGGAAAAAGTATGAAACAGGAGAAGATATTAGCTTTACTAAAGCAAATGACATTAGAAGAAAAAATAGGACAATTGGTACAGGTGGCAGGAGAAGTATTTTTAATGGAAGAAGTTAGTACGATAACAGGACCATTAAAAGACTTGGAATTATCCAATCAAATGTTATATCAAGTTGGGTCTATATTAAATATTGTAGGAAGTGAAAAAATCAGAAAAGTACAAGAGGAGTACTTATCTAAAAATAGATTAAAAATACCGCTTTTATTTATGGCAGATATTATTAATGGATATCAAACGATATTTCCCATTCCGATAGCACAAGGATGCTCTTGGGACAAAAAAGTAGTATATGATTGTACTAAAATAGCCATCCAAGAAGCAGGAGCAGCAGGAGCAAATGTGAACTTTTCGCCAATGGTAGATTTGGTTCGAGATTCTAGATGGGGAAGAGTAATGGAATCGATTGGAGGAGAGGACCCTTATTTAGGGGAGGTATTTGCCAAAACGATGATAGAAGCTTATCAAGGAGAAGATATTTCAAAAACGGGAAATGCAGCAGCTTGTGTCAAACACTTTGCAGCCTATGGAGCAGTAGAAGCGGGAAGAGATTACAATACAGTCGATATGTCAGAAAGAGAATTTAGGCAATATTACTTGCCAGCTTATCAATCAGCAATTGAAAGTGGTGCAGAAATGATAATGACCTCTTTTAATATCGTAAATGGTGTTCCCTCATCTGTGAATACATGGTTATTGAGAGATTTACTAAGGAAAGAACTAGGTTTTAAAGGAATTGTTATTTCGGATTACTCATCCATAGAAGAAACCATTGCACATGGTGTTTCCAAAGACAAAAAAGAAGCAGCTTATAAAGCGATAATGGCTGGAGTGGACATTGACATGATGTCAAATTGCTATGCTAATCATTTAAAAGAACTGGTAGAAGAAGGAAAGGTACCAGAAAAAATAGTAGATGAAGCAGTATTACGAGTACTAAATTTAAAAAACAAATTAGGTTTATTTGAAAATCCTTATAGAAATATCAATAAGGAAGAAGAAAAAAGAATTCTGAAAAGTAAAGAAAACTTAAAAGCAGCAAGAGAATTATCAGCCGACACATTTGTATTATTAAAAAATGAAAAACAAGCTTTACCATTAAAAAAACAGGGTCAAAAAATTGCTTTAATCGGACCATATGCAGACAATATTGCTATACTTGGTTCTTGGTCAATGTTTTCGGACAAGGCTAAAATACCAACGCTTAAAGAAATTTTCGAAGAGAGATTAGGAGAGGAAAACATTCTTTATGCCAAGGGAAGTGAAATTTTAAAAGAAAAAGAAATTAATCCAATTTTAGTAGCAGATGGAATAGAGCCAATTCATATTGAGAATGAAAAAGAAAAACAAAAAGAATTATTAGAAGAAGCGATAGCAGTTGCAAAAAAAGCAGACATTATTGTTTTAACAATAGGAGAACATTATAGACAAAGTGGAGAAGCCTGCTCAAGAGCCAATATAGAAATATCATCCATTCAACAAAAATTATTAAAAGAGCTTCGTAAATTAAATAAAAAAATCGTAACGATTTTATTTAATGGAAGACCTCTCGTCTTAAAAAATATAGCTGAAAAAACCGATGCCTTATTAGACGTGTGGTTTCCTGGAACAGAAGGAGCTAATAGTATAGCAGATGTTTTATTAGGAGATGTGAATCCATCTGGTAAATTAGTTATGAGTTTTCCGCAAGCGACAGGGCAATGTCCCATTTATTATAATCACTATCATACAGGAAGACCACATAATCATAATTTTCGTTATGTATCTCGTTATCAAGATATTCCAACAGAAAGTTATTATCCATTTGGATATGGTTTATCTTATTCTAAATTTGAGTATTCAGACTTGCAATTAAGTAGCAATGAAATGAAGCAAAATGGCTCAGTAACAGCAACGATAAAAGTTAAAAATAATAGTAGTATTCCGGGAAAAGAGGTAATACAGCTTTATATTCAAGATATAACAGCAAGTATTGTTCGAGCAGTGAAAGAATTAAAGGGATTTCAAAAAGAATATTTTGAAGCATGGGAAGAAAAAGAAATTACCTTTGAAATTACGGAAGAGATGCTAAAATTCTGGAATGAAAAGTTAGAGTATACAACAGAAGAGGGGCAATTTAAAGTATTCATAGGCTCTAGTTCAGAAGATACAAAGGAAAAAATATTTGAATATAAAAAATAAAAAAATAACCAATACATTTCTACCAAAGAGTAGAGATGTATTGGTTATTGTGTTAATGAGTAAAGAGTGTTATAATATAAAAATAATAAAAAAGAAAGAGGAAAGTTATGAAGGAAGAAGTAAACAAAAAGCAAATCGTAGTATTTGGAGGATGTTTTAATCCACCATTAAATTCACATTTTTCCTTAGCAGAGCAAATGGTAAATGAATATAATCAAATTGAAAAAATTCTATTTGTACCTGTCAACAGTAAATATCAAAAAGTAGATTTAATTAGCAATGAGCATCGATATCAAATGTTACAATTAGTTTGTGATAAAAATGAAAAATTTGAAGTATCAAGAATAGAAATAGATAGTCAAAGAGCATTGTATACCATTGAAACCTTAACAGAACTACAAAAGACGAATACAGAATACGAAATATGTTTTACAATGGGAAGTGACAATTTGAAAGAATTAGAAACTTGGCATAAAGCAGAAGAAATTGTTAGGGATTTTAAAATTTATGTTTTTGAGAGAGATAGAGACAATATAGCAGAAATGATACACGCAAGTCAATTTTTAAAAAGCAACCAACAAGCCTTTATAAAAGTAGAAAACAAGATAAAAACTAATTTAAGTTCCACTTTTGCAAGAGAAAGAATAAGAGAGGGAAAAAGTATAAAATATTTAGCACCAGATGAAATTGTATCTTATATAAAAGAAAACAATTTATATAAAGAGGAAGGGGAAATCTGAAATGATAGAGAAAGAAGCGGAAAATGCCATTAGATGGATTAGAGAATATGTAGAAGAAGTAGGGGCAAAAGGAATTGTAATAGGAAATAGTGGAGGAAAAGATTCTGCAACTGTACTAGCGATGGCAGTAAAAGCAATTGGAAAAGAAAAGGTAGTAGCTGTATCGATGCCATGTTACTCTAATAGAAATGATTTCGAGGATGCTAAATTGGTAGCAGAAACTTTTGGTGTTAAATTTTTAACAGTAGATTTAAGTAATTGTTATGAACAGATGGAAAAAGAAATCCAATGTGAGCTAAACAAAATAGAAATAGAAGAACTATCCAAAGAAGGAAAAATCAATATAAAACCTAGATTGAGAATGACAACACTATATGGAATTGCACAAACACTAGGCTATTTAGTAATTGGAACAGGAAATCTTTGCGAAGCAATGGTAGGTTATACGACCAAATGGGGAGATAGTGCATCTGATTTCAATCCAATAGCAAATTTCACAGTGCCAGAAGTATTAGAAATTGGAAAGTATTTAGGGGTTCCAGAAAGAATCTTAAAAAAAGCTCCTAATGACGGCTTAGGAGGACAAACAGATGAAGAAAAAATGGGAATTACTTATCAACAAATTGCAGAAATGATTAATACTGGCGAAACAGAGGAAGAAGCGAAACAGAAGATTTTGAAAAAATTTCAAGCTTCTAAGCATAAAAGAGAGCCCATACCAGTATATACGTTTCAGAGAAAAAATTATTTAGACAAAAAAGAAGGATAAAATTTTTATATTTTATTCTTCTTTTTTTGTTTAGATAAACTTATATATGTTATAAGTAGAGTCATATTCAAATCCCAATTTTTGAGCTAAGCCAACGGAATTCATATTAGCAGCATCCCAAGTTATTTTCTTGTTCTCTTTTAAACATTGTAGTATCAAATGGGAAGCCAAAGCAGTTGCTATTCCTTTTCTTCTATGCTCTTCTGATACTTTTATATTTACTTCTATGCCATCTTGATAAAAGATGTTAGAGGAAGCAACACCTACAATTTTATTGTTATAGGTACAGCAAAATCCTACACCATTTTTTTCATAATCATCTGTTATTAAGATAAATTCTTCTTGTTTAATTTGAGATGCTATAATTTTATCTATTTTTTGTATATTATATTCTTGAGGAAAGCTGTTTTTATATCTTTCTAATTTTTCTTTATCAAATATGGTGCCTTTTTTGATAGAATACCTTTCTAACTTAGTGACACTATCTCCAAAAATCTTTTCAATCATATATTTTAAATTGTCACTTGGAATTAATATATATGATTTTAGTTTGTTTTCAATTAATTCTCTTAATTCTTTTTCTTCTATATTACCACTCATGAAGCAATATCTTCTAACGATAAGAATAGCAAAAGTAGGGTTATTTATGTCGTCAGCATATACTTCTCCCATCAAGCCTTGTAAAGCAGTTCTGCCCATATAGAATCTGATATCTTGAAACAAGGGATTTAATTTATATAAATCGGCATTATGGATTACTTTTTTTAACATAGGTAAATTCCTTTCTTATAATTAATTCTTTTTATAACATAAAAAGGAATAAGTGTCAAAGATAATATTTGATTATTTATTTCATAAAAATGTTTTATAGACTTTTGCT
>CANEFU010000046.1 GCA_947426875.1 uncultured Clostridium sp. | reverse complement strand
TACGTTTTACATTCTTCTTGCCTTTTACATTTTCCTTCTTCTATTAGGCAATCTATTGGTGTTAAGTTTCCTTCTGTAGCTTTTAATATATCTCCTATTATGCATTCGCTTGGTTTTCTTGCTAATTTGTATCCTCCTGTATTTCCTCTTGCTGTTTCTAAATATCCTGCCCTATTTAACATTGCTATAATTTGTTCTAAATATTTACTTGATATTTCTTGCCTTGTAGCTATTTCCTTTGAATTTATATATTTTTCCTTACTATTTAATGCCAAATCTATCATAACTCTCAAAGCATATCTTCCTTTTGTGGATATTTTCATACAAATCCCTCCATTTAGTATATTATACTACTAAAAGAGTAGGAATTGCAAGTATATATGTTGTTATATTATACCCATATAATCAAAATAAGCAAAAGTATTCCCATTCCCACAAAAGAATATCCCATTATTTTACTCATCTTTCTAAATGATTTCTCACTTTTAGGAGTTGGATGAAACATTGTTTTTCCTACTTCATAACTCACTTTAGGTAAATAATTTCCTATTATCATAAATAAAATTCCCAAAATCAAACATACACTTTTTCCTACATAAACCGTACTCCCCAATGGAACTTCTACCATAATAATATATATGAGTACTGTTACGATAGGAATAAACCATTCCATTATTTTTAATATCTTTGGTTTCTTATCATTCTGTAATTTATTTGTTTTCAAATTAATAGCTACTAAGCATATGGCTTGAACGATAGCCATAATTAGTGGTGTTCCGAATAATGCAAAATTCTTTGGTGCATAGTTGTCTGGCACATCGTTTATCGTAAAATGAATTGGCATTTGCTCTGGTAGTTTAGGATACAAAACAATTCCTAAAATTATTGGTAACAAGCATACCATTACACTTAAAATTAATGTTTTCTTATTTTTCTTTTCCATTTTTATTTCCTCCTAATTTATAAATCCATACTAAAACATCTTCAAACACAGAACTATTTAATTCATAAAATATAAAGTTCTTTTCCTTTGTTTCTGTTATTAGATTGGCTTTTTTTAAGTTTGATAAATGATAAGATACGGTTGCTGCTGTCAAATTAAAACTACTTGATATCTCTCCTGCTGTTCTTCTACCATCTTTTAGTAGTTCCAATATTTCACGCCTAACAGGCTCACTAATTGCTTTTAATGTTTCCGACATTCCCAAAATAATCACCTCACTTAATCTATTTCGATATATATCTAAATAGATTGTACCAAACCTTATCTATAATGTCAATAACTATTTAGATATTTTTCTAAATAGTTATAAAAAATATAGCAATACCTTATATTGCTATATTTTTACTTTTTTAATTTGCTTTATCTATCTCGTTTATTTTTCTTATAAATTCTTCTACATTAGATTGTAATATCTCTACTTTCTTATTTTGCGGTTTGATATTCTTGCTTACCATTTTCACGATAACTTTATCAAAACCTTTTTGTTTTTCTAAATTCATTTCTCCACCAAATGTAGTATAGATAATAGATTTATCCAATAACTCTTTTGCTATATTTTGTTCATAATATTGTTTCTCATTTTCACTGAAACCACAACAAATAAAATAGGCTGTTTTCTTTGTCTTCAATAATTCAAAATTATTCTTTATAAATTGCTTTACTTTTTTATGTATAAACCCTATTCTAATTGGTGTTCCTATCATAACTAAATCATACTGATTTATATCTACATTCTGCTCCTCTATGTTTACTATTGTTACATCTTTTATTTCTTTAGCAATTAAATTAGCACATTTTTCAGTTGTACCTGTTTTACTTGCATAAACAATTACTTTTTTCATTCTTGTTTATCCCCTTCTATTATTTTTTGTCAATTCATAACTTTGCTCGATTAATTCTTTTACTAAAGAAGCATCTACTTTATCACTTATAATAATTGTATTCCAATGCTCTTTGTTCATATGATAGGCAGGTATGATATATTCATATGAATTTCGTAATAATTCTGAATAAGTTGGAATGGTTTTAACATTTAAGTATACTTTGTTTTTTACACTCATAATCAAAGCAAACCATTTATTGTTTTTTAAATGCTTCATCGTTACCGATTCCTCGTCATTTGAAAATGGATAATCTTTATAAGTATCTTTTAAAGTTAAACAATATTCAATAATATCTTCTTTACTCATTTCTACTTTTTCCTATTCTATCCTTTTATTAAAATTTCACATTTTATTTCTGGATGTACTAATTTTGAAAACTCCATCGCATCTTGTTTGGCTCCCACAATACTTCCATAATGAATTGGTACTGCTATTTTGGGTTTTATTTCATTGACTAGCATTGCCGCTTCTTTAGAGTCCATTGTATAGGTTCCACCAACTGGTACAAAAGCAACATCACATTTAACTTTTTTATTTTCTTCTGTGATATCGGTATCTCCAGCAATATAATATTGATTGCCCTCTATCTCTAGGATATATCCTACCCAAGCTTTTTCTTTTGGATGGAATGGTTTATTCGTATTATAAGCTGGTATGGTTTCAAACTTTATCCCTTCGACTGTATATTTCTTATTAGGTTCTACTGTAATGATATTATCTTGGTTAAATCTTTCAGGAGCTACGATAATCGTATCCTCTTTTTTTATTTTATCAATGTCTTCTTCTGAATAATGGTCGTAATGATTATGTGTTATAAAGATAATATCGGCATCCTTATAATTTTTGTCTATTTTAAAAGGGTCTATATATATTACCTTTTGTTTGTGTATTTTTATGCTACTATGGCATAGAACTTCTATGTTTTCTAACATACTCTATCCCCCTGATTTTTATCTTCTTGTATTTTATATCTAGGATGTTTGCTCTTTTCTAAAGCTTTTTTTAACTTTTCTTCCGTTTTTTCAGATAAATTTGGTACGTATTCCAAACAATAGTGTAAAAATTTAGGTTGATTTTTTCTTACAATTTTATCTACAATTGCTCCTTTTTCCTCTGTTTCAACAGAAGCTATAAATTCATACGCATGTAACGGTTCATCATCAATGATTTCTGCTTCTTTCTTACCTAAAAAATTAATATCTTCTCCTAAAGCTTCTTCATCATATTTTTCTGTATGATATTCCATTAAATATTCCATATAATTTGCTAGTTCATTTATAAGATATGCCTTTTTTCTTTTTTGTTCTTGATTTTTGCTTTCAAAATTAGTCACTTGAAATTTTAAATCTTGAATATCTATCTCTTTTTCACTCTCGCTTTTAAATTCCTCTAAACTTTCAGGAAAATAATTATATTCTTTTGCTATTCTCAGTTGTTCTACATATTCTGGGCGCTCACTTACCTTAATTTCTTCATAGTCTTCACTAGTAGATAAAAGCTCAATATATTTTGCATTTTTAGTCCTATACAATGCTTGAAGCATACTTTCTTTATCAATTCCCTCTACAAATCCTAGACAGTATAACATTAATTTTGGATTACCACTATTTTTAATAATTTCTTCGAATCTTTTTCTATCAAAACATTTTACATTTAAGTCATTCAATAAAAACATAAATTCATAGATATGTACAATATCCCCTATTGAAATAATAGCATCTTCAAACATCTTAATATATTCTTTTGTATGACATGTTTCTACATTCTCAACAAAATCACATATCACATAAGGGTCATTTGTTTCTATTGCCCAATCCACACTTTCTCTTAAATAGTCTTCTCCTATATTATTGTTACATCCATTTATCCTTCGTGAAAGTTCAATTGTTTTGTCTTTTTCCATCTTATATTCTCCTTTCTTTTTTATAAGATATCAATTGGCTTTCTATTTTCTCTTGTTATTTCATAATTTTATCAGTGTTTATCTAAAAAGTAAACCTTATTTTCATAATTCTCGAGAAATTGGTCATACTATTTTATATAACTTGGAGGTGATTTTATTGAAATTAACAATATGCGAATTAAGTTATTTAAATGAATTAATTACAAGTTGTGTCAACACCATTACTTGTATGTCGCTATTTAAAAATCAAGTCACAGATGAAGAATTAAAGTCTTTACTAAATACCCATTTTCCTATTCATATTGAAGATTATAATAGGAAAGTAGAATTTGTAAAAGATGTGAGTACTGCTACTGGCAAATTAAATGTTCCTCAACTAAATACTTCTATTTTTTCGGAAGATGTCAATGAAACAAAATCGGCTACGCCTATAACAGTAAACACAAATGTTACTACACTAACAGATAGAGAAATTGCATTATCTTATTTTTTAACCTTAAAAAGAGCAGGAAAAGAATATGCTATCTCTTCTATGGAAGTTACCAATCCTAATTTGAGACAATTTTTAAAAGATGCTTATACTATGAGTTGTAATCACTCTTACGAAATTTATGAATGGATGGCTAAACATAATTATTATCCAATTATTGTTTCTACTGGAGAGCAAACTGGTAGTATTGCTAGTATTTATAATACCATTCCTTTAAACTAATTCATAAAAAAAGTTAGATTAATTTCTAACTTTTTACTTATATTATTTCAATTTTCCCTCATTCTTTTTAAAATTTTCAAATAATATTTTATTCATTTCTGCACCTAATAAAATAGTTGGATTGTCTTGGTAAAAATGATAATCCGAAAAATGATTTATAAAGATACTTACAATATAATCACCAAATTTTGTAGCAACTATACCACCATCATTCCTACAATTTGTTATCTCTACCTCTTCACTACCTAGCCCTCCGCTTTTTGACGCAATATATTTAATAATGGTCTTATCCTCAATTGGTAATTTCCTTACTAACATTTCATTTTTCTTTTGATGGGATAATATTTCTATTATTTCTTCACAAATATCTGCTGTTAATATTTCTTTTTTTAATAATTGTTTATAAAGCATTGCATATTCATAAGCAGTAGTTTTTCCAAGTGTTTTATATTGATTGAAATCTAATTTTTTAGCAATTAGCTCTGTATTTTTATATCCAAGTTCTTTAATGGTGTGATTAATTTGCTCAAAGCCTAGATATTCTATCATTTTATTGGTTGCTATATTATCACTAATAATCATCATTAGGATTGCCATGTTTTTAGAGGAAAGTTGTAATCCATCTTCCAAAAATTGAATTAAACCACTTCCATCTTCCACATAATCATTAGAATAGTCATAAGTCAATATATCTTCTCTTGCTTTCTCTTGTTTTAAAATTTGTCTATAATATTCAATTAAAATAAATAATTTTATACAACTTGCCGCTTCAACAACCGTATTCTCGTTAATTCGTATCTCATTATGATACTCATCACTTGCATACAGGCTAACATTTCCATCAAATTGATTTATCCATTCCTGCATTTGCTCTTCTATACTTTTATGTAATTTGTACTGATTTATATTTATCTTATCCAAAAACATTTCTTCTAAATTATTTTCCCTAATTAATTTCTCTTTTTGAGGTTTTGTCAATTTTTTTATTTGATATTCCAATTTAGATGCTAATACTTTATCTTTTGTTTCCCACACACATTCTAGCTTCTCAGCTGTATGACTACGAGTATATTTAGCACAATTCTTCTTACTGAAATGTTCCTTCATTCTATGTTCTACATTTGTAGTAATTCCTGTATAAATGGAATTATCTGTACATCTTAACATGTAAATATAGTACATTTTTCTACTCTCCTATCTTTCTTATTTTAGCAATAAAGAAACCTTCGTATAATTCATTTGGGCACACACATAGTGTGCCTTCTATTTTAGTTGGAAGAACGGGAAGTTTGCACATAGCACCTAATTCTATTGGAATTATTTCTATTTTTTTCTCTTTCCTTACTTTAGAAATAACCTCTTCATTTTCACAGGCTAAAATAGAGCATGTAGAATATATCATTTCTTTTCCTGGCTTTAGTATATTAATTGCTTTTTTCAATAATGCCATTTGTGATGTTATTGATTTATCTATTAGCTTCTTCGTAAATGTTTTTTCTAATTTACTATCTTGCATACAAATGGTTCCACTTCCGCTACATGGTGCATCTAATAAAATTTGGTCAAAGGAGAAAAAATCATCTATTTTTCTTGCGTCTTGTGTCATAACATACACATTAGCCCCTTGTTTTTCTATGTTATATTTCAATCGTTCCGCTCGAATCTTATTCATCTCACAAGCAGTAATATTAGCTTTATTATTAGTAATCGTTGCTATTTGCGTTGTCTTTCCTCCTGGTGCTGCTGCCATATCCAATATATCCATTCCTTGTTTCGGTTGCAATAAAATAGGTGGTAACATAGAAGATAAACTTTGCAAATAGATTTTTCCTTCTTGATAGACTTCTAAATCTCTAATCTCCTTTTCAGAAGCATTTCTTAAGATAAATGCCTCTTTGCTCCATTCTACTTTTTCGTATTCTATTTTTTTATCGATTAGTATATCTTCTATTTCAGATACTTTCGCCTTTAATGTGTTAACACGAAAAGTTGTATTTCTTTTCGCTTGATACCCTTTTATGATTTTTTCTGTCATTTCTTTTCCATACTGCTTTTCTAACATTTCTTTTAAAAATTCTGGTATTTTAGGATGCATAATTATCTCCTTTTATCATTCTATATAATTTACTATTAATTCCTAAACTTATAATAGCTAAGATAATGAAACAAATGACTTGCCATTTAAACCCGGAATTTTTGGCAACTTTGGCAAATCTAATTAATATAAGTGATTTTTTATTAATACGTCTTCTAAATACTCATCTTTTTCCACCCATAATACTTTTTCATCTTCGCTCGGATACCAGTCTTTAAATGTTTTTTCTAAACCTTTTGAAAAAGCCATATTGTTCCCTCTTTTTAGTGCTCTTTCTACTACAAAGTCTGGTTTTGTTGGATATGCCAAAAAGTATTCTATTTTTCGTTGTTGTAACATTTCACGTATTCTTTTTTCAGGTGTTATTAATATGATATCATATTGTTTCATTTTTTCTTCTAAATCATTTAAATAATTTCGTGGATATTCTGGATTTTCTATCCTATCTGTTACGCCCTTCCTTTTTTCAACGTCTTTTGCTAAATTTTCGTCTTTATAGAGCCATCTATAAAAACTTGCCTCGAAATCTAATACTTTCTTATTTTTACGACTTAAATAGGTTTTTCCCAAAGCAGAAAAGGCTGATATAATTAATACTTTTCTCATTTTTACTTTATCCTTTTTTATAATCTTTTCTTCCCTGTAAGCAAATTTAGGCAACTACTTTTTCATCTTCTATTGGGTTATTCTTTTTAAAACTATAATGCAATAATACTGGTGTTATAAGTGTTACTAACATAACTGTTATAATAACAATTGAAAACACTTCTTCATTGATTAAATTTATCTTTTTCGCTTCATCTGCAATAATAAGTGCAACTTCTCCTCTTGTTGCCATACCTATTCCAATTTGAATTGCTTTTTCTTTTGGATAACCACATATCTTAGCACCTAATCCATTTCCTATTATTTTGCTAACTACGGTTACCACTGTAAATAGAATAATAAATAGCCATACTGGTTTACTAAAGCTTAATGTTGTTAAGTTTAATCCTACACTTGCGAAAAAGATGGGAGAAAATATCATGTGTACTACTAAATCTATTTTTCCTCGTACTTTTCTTCCTTTTTCTGTATTTCCGATTACTAATCCAGCTATATATGCACCAATTATCCCACTAACTCCTAGCCTTTCTGCTATATAAGCTAATATTAATGCAAATGCTATGGAATAGGTTGGCATTTGTTCTGTTTTTTTATCTTTTTCTTCTATTTTTTCAAACACTTTAAATAATAGTAATCCTAATATTATAGCCATGACAAAGAATAATAATATTTTTAATATCATAATGGTAAATGTTGTTATTTGTAGATTGCCACTATTCATAATAATAGTTAAAAATACTATTCCTATTATATCATCAACTACGCCAGCTCCTAATATTGCTAATCCTACACTTGATTTTATTTTTTTCATCTCAATTAAAGTTTCTACTGTAATACTTACTGATGTCGCTGTTATTACTGCTCCAAAGAATAAATTTGTTTTTAAATTTTGTACATAGATTAAACTGCATATTGCTCCTAGTAATAATGGTACAATTACTCCTATTACAGCTATGATTACATATTTATTACTATTGGCTATGAATTTTTTTATACT
>CANEFU010000045.1 GCA_947426875.1 uncultured Clostridium sp. | reverse complement strand
AATCCTATGAAGATGGTAATTTTGTGGAAGAAATCATCTTAAATAGAGAAAAACTTGTTGAACCAATTCCTAAAATAGTAGATGTTGGTACTTCTGAATTCTTAGCCAAACATAAAGTACATATTGGCGATATCATGTATTTTACAGATACTGCTAACCTAAAAGAAAAAGCAGATAGTGATGCAAATGATGTTGCTGAGGTGAAAAAGAATTTAGATGTTAAATTATTAGAACTACCAAGTGAAGAATGGTGTAAAGTATCTTTTGATAATGTAGAAGGTTATATCAAAACTTCTAATTTAACCTCATCTTACACAACACCAAATATTGTAGAGAAAAACAGAATTCAAAGAATTTTACTAAAAGTAAATTTAGATATGGAACTAAATAGAACAAGTGGATTAACACTAAATGATTACAAGAAAATATTTACTAATATACCAAATGATAGAAATAAAATATTCCAAGATAATTACACAGCTTTCTATAATGCTGAAAAGAAATATAACATTAATGGTATTTTCTTAGCATCTATTGCTATCCATGAAAGCGGTTGGGGTTCTTCTCAAATTGCTAATGACAAGAAAAATCTATTTGGTTATGGCTCTTATGATGCAACACCTTATGAATCTTCTTTCGAATTTGAAGATTATTCAGAAGGAATCGATACCGTTGCAAAATCTTTGGTTAAATATTACTTAAATCCATCCGGTACTAAAATTTATGGTGGTGAAACAGCTGCTGCTTGGTATTATAATGGACCTACTTTAAAAGGTGTTAATACTAGATATGCAAGTGATAAAGATTGGCATACAAAAGTATTTAAATATATGGAAACTTTATATAATAGACTTCAATAATATGGGGAGATTACTATGAAGAA
This sequence comes from uncultured Clostridium sp., assembly GCA_947426875.1. Classification (GTDB taxonomy): domain Bacteria; phylum Bacillota; class Clostridia; order TANB77; family CAG-508; genus CAG-269. Next base: position 7,324 of record CANEFU010000045.1, on the reverse strand, counting down.
ATTTAAAATAAAAAACGAAAGATTTGTATTTACTATTTTAATTATTGCCTTGTTTGCTATTTTTCTTCTATACTATAATTTAGTATTTTCTGTGGTATTTGCTAGAAATAGCTTTGCTAATGAAATGATAGAAATTGCAGACGAAAATGAAAATTCTATTTTTAATGTTCAAAAAGTATTGCTATATAGCAATGCCAATGCGATTGACAATTCAAAAGACCAATCACTAAAAGATATGAGTATTTGCCAATATACCGATATTTCTATTTATATTGATAATACAAGTACCATTTCTGAGTTGACGGATGAAAATACAATTAAAGAATTATATATTGACAGTATTGTAGCAACTTCTCATGCTGATATGGGAACTAAAATTTTGAATTATAAAAATCCTTTGGATTTTGGTAAATACCAAATGATAGAAGCTCCTGAAAATAATCGAATTGATTTTAATATTGTAAATACGAATTCAGAAAACGAAAATCATGACTATACAAATCCTACTTTTTATACAGATTGCTCAAATCCTATTTCGTTAGGTTATATGAATAAAGATATTTTAACCAATTATTCTGTTTCTAAAGATAGCTTTTCTGTTTCTTTTAACGGAAAAGTTTTGAAAGAAGCAAATATTAATTTAGAAGATATTAATTATACTTTAACTTTTAAAATTCATATTGTTAACAATCTAAATCAAAAATTTGCTTATAATATGAAATTAGACGTGAATTTGAATGATAATAATGGTGGTATTTATAATGGTTATATTTTCAAAGGAAGAAATACCTCTGGTAATGAATATAGATTTTTTAAAGAGATTTAGTACACCTAAATCTCTTTTTTGTATCAATCTTCTATTCAATAATCTCCAAATTAGCAAACTTTGCCATCAATCTCTTATGTCCTGCCTTATCAAAATTAATGTCTACTTTTAAGTCTTCTCCTTCTGGCTCCACTAAATGAATGGTTCCTTCTCCAAATTTTTTATGGAATACTCTAACACCAGCTTCATACTGTGATAAATCTACCGTTTTATTGGTTGTTGCTTTCTTTCCTAAATTATTCAAGAAGCTTTCTGCTGTTCGAAAAGCGAAACCACTGTTACTTTTCGCTGCCATGACTGGCTCTTTTTCATTTACTTTATAAGTTTTAATGTTGCTATTATTTTTACTTCCATAGGTCCATGTATAAGAAGAATCTTTAAACATACTTTCCTTGTTTGAAGTTTGCCCAAAAGCTTCTTCATATCCCTCTAATAGCTCCTCTGGTATCTCCTCTAAAAATCTTGATATTGGATTATAGCTAGTTGACCCAAATATGGTTCGTTGTTTACTACAAGTTAAAAACAAGTTTTCTTTCGCTCTTGTAATTCCTACATAGCATAATCTTCTTTCTTCTTCTAGTTCCTTTGGTTCCATCATCGCTTGGTGTCCTGGAAAAATCCCTTCTTCCATGCCGACTAAGAATACAACTGGAAACTCTAGTCCTTTTGCACTATGAAGCGTCATGAGTGTGACAGATTCTTCTGTTTCCTCCATGTTATCTAAATCACTAGATAAGGTAATTCCTTCTAAAAATTCACTTAAAGAATTCTCTGCAAATTCTTCTTCAAATTCTATCGCAACTGTTAAAAATTCTTCTAAGTTTGCTATTCTATTTTCTGCTTCGATTGTATTTTCTTGTTCTAATGCTTTGGTATATCCTGATTTTTTTAGGGTTACTTTAATTAACTCTGAAATAGATAATTCCTCTTTTTTTGTTTTTAATTCTTCTATAATATTAACAAATTCTCTAGAGTTTAGATATACTCTATTTAATCCATATTCATCTGCTTTTTTAATCACTTCATACATAGAAATTTCATTTATATTCGCTAACTGCTCAATCTTATCTAAACTGGTTTTTCCAATTCCTCTCTTAGGCTCATTGATAATTCTTTTTAAGCTTAAATTATCACTACTGTTTTGAATCAATCTTAAATAAGCAATGATATCTTTGATTTCTTTTCTTTCATAGAATTTTAATCCGCCAACAATTTTGTAAGGTATGTTTTCTCTTCTTAAAATATCCTCTATTGCTCTGGATTGTGTATTCATTCGGTATAATATTGTAAAGTCAGAATAGGTATAATATTCCTCTCTTTTTAAATGTTCCATTTGCTCTACAATATAAGCTCCCTCATCGTATTCATTTTCAGCCTGATAAACACGTGGTAAATGACCTTCATCATTTTGTGTCCATAATTCCTTTTTGTATTTTACTTCATTATTTTTTATGACACTGTTAGCTGCTTTTAATATGTTTTGTGTACAACGATAATTTTGTTCTAGTTTTATGATTTTGGTTCCTGGAAAGTCTCTTTCAAAATTTAATATATTGGAAATGTCTGCCCCTCTAAAAGAATAAATTCCGTTGGTCATTATCTCCCACTACAGTTATGTTTCCATTTCTTGAGGCAAATAAGGTTATTAAAGTAAATTGTGCTTTGTTGGTATCTTGATATTCATCCACCAAAACATATTGAAATTTGTTGGAATAATATTCTAATATATCTGGGTTTTCCATCATAATTTTTATCGTATAATTGATAATATCATCAAAATCGATAGCATTATTTTCTTTTAACCTTTTTTGATATAATTCATATACGGTTGCAATTTTCTCTTTTCGAAAATCCCCATTGGCTTTTGCTGTATATTGTTCCGGTTCTAACATTTCATTTTTAGCATTACTAATTTCGGATAATACACTTCTGTCTGTAAATAATTTATCATCAATTGCTAAGTCCTTTAAACAATTTTTTACTAATGTTTTTTGGTCTGTTGTATCAAATATGATAAAAGAAGAGTCAAATCCTATTCGGTCAATAAATCTTCTTAAAATTCGTACACAAATAGAATGGAATGTTCCCATCCAAATGTCTTTTGCTGATTCTCCTACTAAATTAGTTATTCTTTCTTTCATTTCATTGGCTGCTTTATTGGTAAAAGTGATGGCTATAATGTCCCATGGTTTTACCCTTTTTTCACCTATTAAATAAGCTATTTTATGTGTTAATACTTTTGTTTTTCCACTTCCTGCTCCTGCTATGACTAAGCATGGTCCTTCTGTATTTACAACGGCTTCGTATTGTTTATCGTTTAATCCTTCTAATATATCTTGCATTTAATTTTCCTTTCTTTCTTCAAATGTCTGTTTGTATTTTACTATATCTATTTTTAAAAAGCAAGCATTTTTTTATTTTACTTTTATTTTTGTAAAACATAGGATATTAAAAGTATTTCTAAATCCTTGTCGCAAAAATTCCAATTAAAAATCCTAACATATTTCCTACGGCTGTCATTCTACCATGATATAAATGATTCGCTTCTGGTATTAGTTCTCCTGATACGATATATAACATGGCTCCGTGCTGCGAAACTTAGACATATGCTGATTACTTGCTCTGATATACTCCCTACAATTGCTCCAAAGAAAGCTCCTACTCCTGTTGTGATACCTGATAATATAACATACCATATTACTTTTGATATTTTCATTCCTCCGTTTTTCATCGGTACTGCCATGGATATTCCTTCTGGTATGTCATGCAAACAAATAGCTAAGGCCAAACTTAGTCCTAATTTCATGGAAGCCTCAAATCCACTTCCTATGGCTAGCCCTTCTGGAAAATTGTGAATGGCTAATCCAATGGATACTATAATTCCTGTTTTGAGTAATGAGTTATTCTCTTTTTTTAATTTTGTATGGTTACTAAATTTCCTTTCCACTACTAAATCACAGAATATCATAGCTACAATTCCTACTATAATTCCTATTACAATATTGGTTATACTACTTATTCCTAGTGCTTCTGGTATTAGGTCAAAACAGATAACTGCCATCATTAGACCAGAAGCAAATGCTAATAAAAAACTTAGAAATTTGTTGGAGTGTTTTTTTATCATGACTCCTATGATTCCTCCTAGTGTAGTTCCGAATGTTCCGAAGAATAAACCTAACAGTGTTGTTTTTACTATCTCTTCCATCAATTTCTCCTTTATCTTGTTTTACTCTAGTTTATTGTTTAATCTTTCATTTTATTCATCCATTATGAAATAGAAAAACACCTCAAATGTTTCTCTTTTTTACATTTAAGGTGTGTTTTATTATTCTTCTCCTTTTAGCCTTTCAGCTCTATCTGCTGCAATTAAGTTGTCTATCATTTCATCAATATCTCCATTTAGAAAATTTTCCATTTGATAAATGCTCATTCCTATTCTATGGTCAGTAATTCTTCCTTGTGGATAATTGTATGTTCTTATTTTTTCACTTCTATCTCCTGAGCCTACTTGTGTTCTCCTAGCATTAGTAATTTCACTATCTTGTTTCTCTTTTTCCATTTCGTACAACTTTGTTCTAAGCATTTTCATAGCATTGTCTTTGTTTTGGAATTGAGACCTTTCTGTTTGGCATTCTACTACAATTCCTGTTGGCTCATGTATTAGTCTTACTGCTGATGATGTTTTGTTAATGTGTTGACCTCCTGCTCCAGAAGCTCTAAATACTTCCATTTTAATATCAGATGGATTAATTTCTACTTCTACATCTTCTACTACTGGAAGTACCGCAACAGTTGCTGTTGATGTGTGAATTCTCCCACTACTTTCTGTGTCTGGTACTCTTTGTACTCTATGAACTCCACTTTCAAATTTTAGTCTACTATATACTCCTTTTCCCGTAATCATGAAGGATATTTCTTTATAGCCACCTAATCCTGTTTCATTTTCATTTAATACTTCTAGTTTCCAATGCCTTTTTTCTGCATACATCGTATACATTCTAAATAGCGTTCCTGCAAATAATGCTGCTTCTTCTCCTCCTGCTCCTGCTCTTATTTCACACATAATGTTTTTGTCATCATCTGGGTCTTTTGGAATTAATAATATTTTTAATTCTTCTTCTATTTTTGGTAATGTTTCTTTTGCTTCATAATATTCTGCTTCTGCTAATTCTTTCATTTCTGGGTCTTGCATTAATTCTTCTGCTTCTTCCATTGCTTCTTTTACTTTTTTGTATTCTCTGAATTTTAATACGATGTCTTCTATGCTTGCATGTTCTTTTATGGCTTTTTGCCATTCTGTTTGGTTGGATATGACTTCTGGGTCTGCAATCATTTTTGTTAATTCTTCATATCTTTTTTCTACGGCTTCTAATTTCTCAAACATATATCTTCTCCTTACTTGAATTTACTTCTTGTATTATACTATATTTTTTTAATTAATTCAATTTATTTTTCTTTTAATTTCTCTATTTCTTCTTTTGTTAATCCCGTTGCATCCATTATTTGCCTTATTGGCATTTTCATTTTTAATAACTTTTGAGCAATTTGCATTTTCTCTTGCTTTATTCCTTGTTCTATTCCTTGTTCTATTCCCTCATCTCTTGCACCTTGTAACATGCTCTTTTCATCCCTTATTGCTTTATCTCTTAAAAATGCAATTCTCCTTTCTGCTTCATCTCCTGTTAAATATTGATATTCTTCATTAGCCTTTTTAATTTCCTTATTTTCTTTCATGGCTAATTCTACCTCCCTTTGATTTGTTTGACTAATAAATTGCATCCATTGTTCTAATTTCGTTTTCGTTTTTCTCTTTTCTTTTAAGAATTTTGGTATTTGTATAAAATGCATTTCTATCTTTTCTGTTAAAACCTTAGTTTGATAATCTCTTCGCAATCTTGCTATTTCATGAAAAGGTCCTTCCTCAAATAATTCATAATTCAAAATATTAATAGCTATTGTTTTTTTCACTCTACTATAGTTTTCTCCTGCCTTTAAATTATTATAATAATTTCCAGACCAATAATATAAACTTCTTTCTATAAAATTATGTGGATTTAATACTTGTATTTCTATATTAACAAATGTATTATCATTTAAAATAGCAATAATATCTAATCTTCCTAATTTATTTTCTTCTAATTGTCTTTCCAGACTAACTTCTGTTTGTACTTCTACTTTTTCAATTGGTATTTCCAATATTCCAATCAAAAAATCTTTTAATATGCTTTCATTTCCCCTTTTAGCAAATATTTTTTTGAATATATAATCGTTTGTAACTGGTAATTTTGTTTCTGTCATATTCCTTCCTTTCTATTTTACCAAAAAGGCATGACAAAAACAACCCTTTAGGTAAAATTTTAGTTTTCCATTTTAGTTCTTTTGATTTTATTTGAAAAAACATCCTGAATGAATAATTTGAATTAATTAGTTAGAGCTCTAAAACGATTTTTCATAAAAAAACTGTGGTAATAAAATACCACAATTTTCTTATTTTTTCAATATATTTCTAATGTAATTTTACACTTTTCAACGCAATATTCGACATTTTTTCTCATACCATTAGATTTCTATCAAATTAAATTTTAAATTTAATTTTTCTAATATTTCTTTTTCTCTATTCGTACAACTAAATATTATGACTTGATAATTTTCAAATCTTTCTGCTACATATTTCAAAATATTAGTTAATCTTTCTGTATCATAATAAGCAAATGCTTCATCTAATATGATTGGCATTTTTTCTTCTGATAATTCTTCTACCATAGCCAATCTTAAAGAAAGATATAATTGGTCAATGGCTCCTATACTTAATCGGTTAGCTGGTATATAATTGCCATTTTCTAATTCTACTACTAATCCAATCCCCTCATTTAACTTAACTTTCGTATATTTTTCATCCGTAATCTTTGAGATAGTTTTAGATAATTCTTCTGTAAACTTTGGTGTAACTGTATTTTTCATTTCTTCGTATGAATAGCTTAAAACTTCTTTTGCTAAATTCATACTCTTCTCTAAATTTCTAAGGTTTACCATTTTTTCTTTATGGTCAATTAATTTTTCTTCTATGTTGGATAAATTTTCTAATTTAGGTTCTATACTTTTATGGTCTAAATTTAAAGTATGTAATTCAATCTTTTTATTATTTAATTTGTTTTCTAATTTTTGAATTTCTAAATTGATATCTCCTAAGTTTATTAATTCCTCTATTTTATTTTCTTCTATCTTACCCAAATATTTATTTTTTGCTTTTTCTGTTTCTAAATTTATTTTTAAATCAAAATTATTTTTTAATTCTTTTATTTCATTTTCTATTTCTATATTCGTATTTTCCAATAACTTTATTTCATGTTCTAAATTATTAATTTCTAAATTTATTTTTTCTGTATTCTTCTGTGTGTTTTTTTCTTTGCTTTTTATTTTATTTTTTGAAAATAATCCATATGCTAACATCATTGGTATCGTAAGAAGAAAAATAAAATTAAAATAGATATTTTTAAT
>CANEFU010000044.1 GCA_947426875.1 uncultured Clostridium sp. | reverse complement strand
TCCTAGTCCTGTTCCTCCCATTTCTCTAGTACGAGCTTTATCCACTCGATAAAATCTTTCAAAAATTCGGTTCAAATCTTCTTCCGGAATTCCAATTCCATTATCAAAAACCTTAATATAGGCATCATTGTATACAAATCCGACATATATTTTAATTTCTCCACCATCTTTTGTATATTTGATACTATTGGTTAAAATGTTCAAAACAACCCTTTCAATATCATATTTATCCGCATAAACTGGTGGAACATCAGCTGTTACAAAACAATTTACGGTATGATTCTTCTTTTTAATCTCGATGGCTAGCTTGTCTTGACATTTTTTCACTAGCTCTCCTAAATCAAAGGCTTCCTTTTGAAGTTGTTTTTTATTATTGTCATAACGTGATAAAGTCAATAAATCTGTTACTAATTTTGCCATTCTTCTTGCTTCTGTTGCAATTACATTTAAAAATTTATCTTGGGTCTCTTTGTCATATTCTCCTTCTAGCAAGGTATCCGCATATCCCATAATTGATGTAATTGGTGTTTTTAACTCATGTGATACATCTGCTACAAATTCTCTTTGTACGGTATCTAATCTTACATGCTCTGTAATATCTTGTATTACTGCAATTACCCCATCTGGTCTTTCTGTTTCATTTTTAAATGGGGCAAAAAATACATTCATATATTTATCTTCTACTTGAATTCTTTGCTCTGTTGATGTCCAATTTTCCAAATAGATTATTTTTTCCATATTAATATCCAATTTAAATTTTTTAAAGATATCTTCAAAGTTGGTATCTTCTGGTCTTATACTTAATGATTTCTTAGCTGCTGGATTAATTAATATGATTTCTCCTTTCATATTAAAGGCTATAATTCCATCTGTCATATGAAGTAATATCGTTTCTATTTGATTTTTTTGTGTCGATACTTCACTTAACTTTTCTTTTAGTTCTGTGGTCATTACACCTAATACATTTTCTAAGTCTTGCGCTTCACTTTTTTTCTTGTTTTTTAAAAGCTTTTTGGCATTCTTATCTTCTTCTGCTATTTTCTCAGCACTTTGAATTAACTTATTAATGGGATAAATAATATATCTTGATAAAATAACAGCTGATATTATACTGATAACAGCGAATACAAGTCCTGCTATTCCTAATACCCCTATCGTTTTATGTTGTAATTCTTGCATTACAATAGCTTGTCCGTCTTGTATTTGTTGATTTAAAGAACCTAGTGTATTTAGAAAAAACACACCAAGTCCACTAATAATGATGATACCAACTAGAAACAATACTAATATAATTTTATTAAATTGTATATTTTTTAGCATTTTTATCTCTTTCCTTTTCAAACTAACTTTTTTATTTCTTTGTAAATTCTATCCTCTACTTGCTTTGTTGATACTTTAAGAGCATTCTCTCCCATTTTTTGCATCTTTGCTTTATCTAAAATAATTTCTTCCATTACATGGTTTAATTTCTCTCCTGTTAATTCTTCATTTAATATAATTTTAGCTGCCTCTATTTTTTCTAAAACTTTTGCATTATATAATTGATGGTTATGACTAACGTTAGGAAGTGGAATCAAGATAGATGGCTTACCTAAGTTAGAAATTTCTGTTACTGTCATGGCTCCAGCTCTTCCTATAATAACATCTGCTACATTCATGACTTCTTCCATATTGTAAATATAAGGTACAATTTTCATACCTTCTATACGATTAATATTTTTGTCCTCATTTTCTAAACTTTCTTTTATTCTATCATATTGTTTTGGTCCAGTTGCCCAAATCACTTGATAGTTTTTATTCTTTTTATTGTTAATGATTTCAAGCATTGCTTCATTTATCTTTTGAGCCCCTTGGCTTCCACCGGATACTAAAATAATTGGTTTGGTCTCATTTAAGCCCATTTCTTTAATAATTCTATTTTTCTCATTCATTCCATATTCTTTTTTTCTTATTTTTACAGGAGTTCCTGTGTACACCACATTTTTTGCCTTTTTTATTCTTGTTATGGCATCTTCAAAAGATACTAAAATGGTATCTGTTTTTTTAGCTAACATCTTTACAGCTTTTCCTGGGAAAGCATTACTTTCATGCAACATGGTTGAAATATGTAAGCTATGAGCAGCTGCAATTGTAGCACCACATATATAACCACCCGTTCCAATTACGATGTCTGGTTTGAATTCTTTCATTATTTTTTTGGCTTCGCCAAGTCCTTTGAAAGTTTTGTACATCTTTTTTATATTTTCAATGGAAAGCTTTTTACTCAAGCCATATGCTTCTATTGTTTTTAGCTCATAGCCTGCTCTTGGAACTAAATCGTTTTCTAATCCTCTTGTTGTTCCAATAAATATAATTTTTGAATCTTTTTCTTCCTGTTTTATTTTATTAGCAATTGCTATTCCTGGATTGATATGTCCAGCTGTTCCAGCTGCCGCAATGATTACTTTCATATGTTTCTCCTTCTTTGATGATTTTGGGGACGGAGGAAAAAATCATGGTTGATTATTTTCTCAATCATGATTTTTTCCTCCGTCCCCAAAATCATCAAAAATCACGATTTCGCACTAGCTCTTGATATGTTGAGTAAAATTCCCATTTCACATAGTAATATGAATAGTGCCGTTCCTCCGGTAACTAAAGAATGGTAATGGCATTCCTGTTGCTGGCATAGAGGATGTTACTACTGCTACATTGATGATTACTTGTATTGCTACAAGGGCTGTTATGCCTATTGCTACTAAGCTTCCAAACATGTCTGGTGCTCTCATGGCTATTAGTATTCCTCTCCATATGAAGATAGCAAATAAAATTAATACTGCTACACAGCCAATAAATCCTAATTCTTCTCCTAAAATTGAAAAGATAAAGTCATTGTGTGGCTCTGGTATGTATAAAAATTTCTGCTTACTTTCTCCTAATCCAGCTCCAAATAAACCTCCGTGACCCTATGGCATATAAACTTTGTATAACTTGCCATCCATCTCCTGTTGCATCTTGCCATGGGTCTAAAAAGGTGATAACTCTTTTTAAACGATATGGCTCTATCATAATTAACGCTATAATTGCTGGTACTCCAATAACTCCTCCTGTTGCTAAAAAATGCCAAAATTTACAACCTGCCATTATCATCATAATGGCACATATCCCTATAATAACAACCGATGCACTAAAGTGAGGTTCTAATAGCAATAGTCCTATAATAGGAGCCAATAAACACATATGCTTTATAAATCCTTTTCCATAGAATCCTAACTCATCCCTATTTTTCATTAGCATTCCAGCATAGAATATTATCATTAACAATTTTACTATTTCTGATGGTTGGATTGATAATGTTTCTGTTACATAAATCCATCGTTGTGCACCATTTACTTCTTTTCCTACTACTAATACCAGTGCTAATAGAATAAGTGCTAGCCACCAAGCATGTTTATAAAATTTTTGATAAAAACGATAGTCAATTTTAGATATAAATAGCATAGCTATAATTCCTAATATAGCAAATATTAATTGTTTTGAAAAATAGGAATAGCTATCTCCACTTTCTGCCAAAGCAGAAGGTGAACTTGCCGATAATACCATAATTATTCCAATGGAAAGTAATAATAATATGGTTATTAATAAAGTAAAATCAATCGGATTATTTAAAAAACTTGAAAAATTTTTCTCTTTTCTTTTTTTGGCCATTCAATCTCTTTCCCTTTCTCCTATAGTCACTTTCTATCAAACTACCTTCAGTCCAATGATACATAATACTAAAGTAACTAAACTAAATATAATTACCACTTTACTTTCCTTCCAACCAGTTAATTCAAAATGATGATGTAATGGTGCCATCTTGAAAAATCTTTTCCCTGTCTTCTTAAAATAAGCTACTTGTATCATAACAGAAAGTGTTTCTAGTACAGGAATTAATGCTATTATAATTAATAATAATGGCATTTTTAAATACAATGCTATAGCGGAAATGACGCCTCCTAAAAGTAAGGAACCCGTATCTCCCATAAATACCTTTGCTGGATGCAAGTTAAACATTAAAAATCCTAATACTGCTCCTATTACAATACTTCCAAAGATAGATATTTCTTTCATACCTGCCGTAATTCCTATCACTGTCAAACAAGTAATAATAATAGCAGATACACTAGATGAAAGTCCATCAATCCCATCTGTCAAATTAACTGCATTGGTAGTTGCTAAAATAACAATAATAGCAAATGGTATATAAAAATAAATTGGTATATTAATATATATTTTTAAAATTGGAATATATGTATCGGTTCCTATATGCAATCCTTCTACTAGATACACCACATAGATAACAGATATCAGTAATAATCCTAACATCTTATAACTTGGCTTTAATCCTTTGGTATTTTTTAAAACTAATTTTTTAAAGTCATCGATAAAACCAATAATACCAAATCCAATGGTTAACACTAACATAGGTATTAATCGATTAGCTGTTTCATTCTGTCCCTGTATGGTTAAAAATACATAAGTTCCTGTTACCACTATAATCATAGTTATAATCATGATTATTCCGCCCATTGTTGGGGTTCCTTGTTTTTTCAAATGAGATTGTGGTCCATCATCTCTTTCAATTTGTCCTACTTTCAATTTTCTCAATATTGGTATTATAATGAAACCTAATATAATTGCTGTAATAAACGCTATCACTAACATACTTGTTTCTACTCTCATTTTACCAAACCTTCCTCTTTTTGTATTTATAAAGTATCCATAATTTCATTAACAATTATTCTTTCATCATAAGAGTACTTTACGCCATTAATTTCTTGATAAGGTTCATGTCCTTTACCAGCAAGTACGATAATATCCCTTTTGGTTGCCATTTTAATGGCTTCTTTAATTGCCTCTGTTCTATCTACAATCACCTTATATTTTCCTTTTGTTTTTTTCATTCCTTCTTCTATTTCGCTCACAATTTTTTCTGGTTCTTCTGTTCGTGGATTGTCAGATGTAATAAAGGTAAAGTCTGCAATTCTTCCTGATATTTCCCCCATGATTGGTCTTTTTCCACTATCTCTATCACCACCACAGCCAAATACAGATATTACTTTTCCTCTTGTATAACTTTTTACGGCTTGTAGTATATTTTGTAAACTCTCTGGTGAGTGAGCATAATCTATCATAATTGGTATTTCCCTCTTATTATTAACAAGTTCTGACCTTCCTGGAACTCTTACATCCATCAATGCTTCTTTTACCACTTCTGGTGATATGCCAAATTTTTGTGCTACACAAATAGCTGCCAATGAATTATATACACTAAATCTTCCTGGTATCCCCGTTTTTACTCTTTCATTTCTATCTGTTATTTTTACTTTAAAATCCACATAAGAATTAGTAATCGTAATATCTTTTGCTAATAACTTAGCATAATTATCAATTCCATAAGTTGTTATATTATGCTCGGGAAATAAATCTGGTATTTTAGCACCATATAAGTCATCTGCATTAACAAATCCTGTTTTACACATTTTAAATAATTTTAACTTAGACTGGAAATAATCCTCCATATTAGGATGCTCTTTTGGGCTGATATGGTCTTCTGAAAAGTTCGTAAATAATACCATATCAAATTCACAACCATCTACTCTATGTAATTTCAAGCTTTGTGAAGATACCTCCATAACAACTACTTCTACACCAGCTTCTACCATTTGTGCAAACTCTCTTTGTAGTTCTAAGCTTTCTGGGGTTGTTCTGTCACTTTCTTTTATTTTTTGCCCATTTCTATAAGTTGCAATGGTTCCTATTAAACCTACTTTTTTTCCTGCTTTTTCTAAAATCTCTTTTATCATGAAAGTGGTTGTCGTTTTCCCTTTGGTTCCTGTAACACCTATTAATTTGAATTTTCTGGATGGATTTCCGTAAAAATTAGAAGAGCTAATAGCTAATGCCTCTCTTGTATTTTTTGCCATAATAATAGTAATTCCTTCTGGTATTGCTAATGATTTTAAATCAGCACCTTCTTCTATCATGATGGCTGTTGCTCCCTTTTCAATAGCTGCTCCTACATATTGATGTCCATCTGTAGCAAATCCTTTTATCGCAATAAATAAATAATCTTTTTTTACTTCTTTTGAGTTACTTTCTAGTCCTTTTATCTCTATTTCTAAATTTCCCTTTACTTTTAGTCCTTCTAAACCAACTAGCATTTCTTTTAATTTCATTTTGATAACCATTCCCTTCTAAAGATTGTTAGATTCACATAGCCTATTTTTTTACATTATATAACTATTTTAGCATTTTGTATAGTTCTTTAAGGATTTTTTTCATAAAAATCTCCTAATATATTTTATTAGGAGATTTGTTTTTTATTCAATTATTTCAAACTCATTTCACAATATTTACAACGATATACTTGTTTTTCCTTATCTGTTAAAGTAAATATCTGGTCTAAGTCTTTCTCTATTGAGGTAATACATCTTGGATTTTGACATTTAGCAATATTTACAATTTCTTCTGGCAATTTCACTTGATATTTATCTACTAACTTATTATCTTTTACAATATTAATGGTAGCATTTGGTTCTATAAATCCTATCATATTCATATTGATTTCCATATCTTGGTCAATTTTTATGATATCTTTTCTTCCCATTTTATCACTTTTTGCATTGGTTATAATCGCAACGGAACAATCCAAATCTTTTAAGTTTAGCGCTTCATAAATTTTCATTCCTTTTTCTGCCTGGATATGGTCAATTACGATTCCATTTTTAATACTATCTATATTCATTATTTAACCTCCAACAATTTCAAAATAAGAGCCATTCTAGCATATTTACCATATTTCACTTGTTTAAAATAGCAAGCTCTTTTATCATCATCTACATCTGTTGAAATTTCATTTACTCTTGGTAATGGATGCATGATGCATAAATCTTCTTTTGCCTTTTTTAATTTTTCCTTGTTTAAAATATAATAATCTTTTAATCTAACATAATCATCTTCGTTAAAAAATCTTTCTTTTTGTACTCTTGTCATATATAAGACATCTAACTTGTCCATGTATTCTTCTATATCATTTGTTTCGCAATATTCTATCTTGTTTTTCTCTAACACTTCTTTTTTGATATATTCTGGAATCACTAGTTCTTTTGGAGAAATTAAAACGAATTTAATGTTTTTATATCTTGACATAGCTGTTATTAAAGAATGTACGGTTCTTCCAAATTTCAAGTCTCCACAAAGTCCAATCGTTAAATTATCTAATCTATTTTTTTCACATTGAATGGTTAATAAATCTGTTAAAGTTTGCGTTGGGTGGTTATGTCCTCCATCACCTGCGTTAATAATTGGCACATCTGATTTTAAAGAGGCTACTAATGGTGCTCCTTCTTTTGGATGCCTCATGGCTATAATATCCGTATAAGCTCCTACTACTTTTATCGTATCAGATACCGTTTCTCCTTTTGATACGGAGCTAGAGGAAGCTTCTGAGAATCCGATTACATTTCCTCCTAATTCCATCATAGCAGCTTCAAAGCTTAGCCTTGTTCTTGTGCTTGGTTCAAAAAATAAAGTAGCTAATTTTTTACCATCACATTTATGAGAATATTTCTCTTTATGGTTGATAATATCTTTAGCTACTTCGATTAGTTCATCAATTTCTTCTACTGTTAAATCTTTTATATCAATTACGTGTTTCATTTTAACTCTCCTTCTCTTTTTTATTTACAAAAATATATCAAAAATCGTAAAATTTGTCAATCAAATTTTAAAAATAATGGCTAAATATTTATTTTTTAGAAAAGCGTGGGACTTCATTTTGAAACTCCGTCTTTAAAATTTGAAATTTTACGTAAAATGGTATATAATATAGTAAATATCCTGTTGTTTATCGTTCGCTTTAGTGGACATTCATTTAAACCAACTTACTTGAAAAAGCATTTTTAGGAGGTATTATTATGTTAGAGATTATTTTTGATATTTTAGTAGCAACATGTAGTTTTACAGGATTAGTTTTCGCTATATTTTGTCTTTCAGAAAAATACCGTAAGACATTGAATCCCAAAGTTCGGACTATTATAAGTTGCGTTTTATGTGCCTTTTCATATTTCTTGACAATGATAGAAATATATTTAAAAGGACATCTTTCTCATTCTGTCATTCCTATGATAGCATGGGGCTTACTAGCAGTCATAAATTTTGAATCAATTGAAAAAGAATAACGAAAACAGCAACCAATGAACAGGATAAAAAACAAGAAGCTGGTTTTAAAAAAGGCTGAACATTATGTTTAGCTTTTTTTCAGAAAAATTTAATCTCTTTCTACTTTTCTAAAAAAGTAGTTTTTCTAAATCTTGTGCAAT
>CANEFU010000043.1 GCA_947426875.1 uncultured Clostridium sp. | reverse complement strand
AGATGTGTCCCCAATTGCACAAAAAGGAGCAAAGAGAAACGTCCCCAATGCCCCTTAAAATTGTTTGCTTTTTAAATTAATGGCGATTTGCTTTTGAGCGTCTTTTTTTGCTAAGTCTTGACGTTTATCATAAAGCTTCTTACCTTTACCAATACCTAGTTCTACTTTAACATGGCTACCTTTGAAGTAAAGACTAATAGGAATTAGACTATATCCTTTTTGTTTGGTTAATCCAATTAATTTATGAATTTCTCTTTTATGTAATAATAATTTTCTATCACGTAAAGGGTCTTTGTTAAAGATATTGCCATGCTCGTAAGGACTAATATGCATACCACAAATAAAAATTTCTCTGTTTTTTAGATAGGCATAACAGTCTTTTAAATTGGCTTTTCCTGCTCGAATTGATTTGATTTCTGTCCCAGATAAAACAATACCGGTTTCGATTTTATCTTCTATTTGGTAATTATGATAAGCAGTTGGATTTTTTGCAATTAGTTTTATATTCATGAATCAATACCTCTTTTAAAATTTTATTTATTATATCATAGATTTTGTAAGAACAAAAGAGTATGTATAAAAAAGTTGTTAAAAGGAAATCTTTTAACAACTTATGAATTAGTCTCTTTCGTTAGAAGAACGAATTTGCATAGAATAATACCAAATCAAGGCAACAATAGCAATAGCAGCAATACCCATTATAAGCCAAGTCCAAGCAGTAGCATTCATACCCATAAAAGTATTATCGGTTGCAGCAGTTCTAGTTGCTGTGTAATTATTATTGGTTACACCTGTTTTTGTGTTGTGATTCTCATTATCATGATTCATAACAGCATTTCCAACGTTATTAGCACCTTGTTCCATTTTACTAGTAGCATCTTTAGAAGCATTAGAAACACCTCTAGCAGCATCTTCAACGGCATTTTCAGCACCACCAACTACATTTCTAACACCATCTGCGGCATCTTGCAAACCATTGTTAGCAAAACAAACAGAGAAAGAAAAGATAGCCATAACAAGAACAGAAGTTGCAATTAATAATTTTTTGTACATAAAATTATCCTCCTATTTAAAATTTTAATAAGCTTATTAGTTTTCATATGTCCTATATGAAAATTAAATACTATTAATAGTATTTAAAAAAATTGAAAAAAATATACATACAAAAATTTCAAAAAAAAAGACTCTCGAAGTGAGAGTTTTGTATGATTTATTTTTTTAATCTTATTAAGATAGCAATAGCTAATAAAACTAAAAGGATACCAATTACAATCAATAAGATATTTAGTATGGTAGACAATTGTAAGCCAGAATTAGAATTTGAATTCATGTTGCTAACAGTTGTAGGTGTATTGATAGAAGTACTATCATCATTATTGGTTGTAGAATTAGTAGTATTAGTTGAAGTGGAATTTGTATTTGTGTCATTGTTATCATCATCATCATCGTTAGTTGAATTAGTACTATTAGTAGAAGTATTACTTTCTAAATCAATATCTTCCATCGAATCATCTGTCATATTTAAGTCAACAGCATAACAAATAGTAAATCCTAAAAAAAGAATTAATAGTGTTAGTATAAAAAATATTTTTTTCAATTTTGTCATTTAATTTACCTCCATTAAAACCAATTGGTTAATTTCTTTTGTCTTTTATTATGATAACAAAAATGTTAAAAAATGTCTAGTAAAATTAAAAAAATCATAAAAATTTTAATAGATTTTGGAAAAGTTGTATATACTATAAGCAACAATAAAAAAAGGTTGGTGATTAGAATGATACAAATTAGACCAGTATCAGATTTACAAAGTGATTATAACTCTGTAGAAAAAGCAGTTTTAGAAAATAAGCAAACGATGTATTTAACTAAAAATGGATATGGCTCAATGGTAATGATGAGCTTAGAGAATTATGCCAAATTAACAGATGAACCACAGGTCTTAAAAACAGAGACAAATTCTTCCAAAAATGAGCATGTTGAAATTATTTCAAGACCCAAGAAATTAATAGATGACGACGATGAGTAAGGTACCATATGGTATCTTATTTTTAGATTAGAAAACAAAAAATATTGCATAATAAGACATACTATGTTATTATAATACAAATAAAAAGAAAAGGAGAGAATTTTATGAGAGCAATTATTACAGTTATGGGGAAAGACCAAGTAGGCATTGTAGCAAAAGTTAGTACAGCTTGTGCTAAATATAATGCCAATATTTTAGATATTAATCAAACATTATTACAAGAAATTTTTTCAATGGTAATGTTAATTGATATTGAAAAAATAACAGAAAAATTTGAGCTATTTGGCGAGGAACTAAAAAAAATAGGAGAAGAAAATGAACTAAAGGTACATTTAATGCATGAAGATATTTTTAATTCAATGCATCGTATATAGAGGAGGGAAAAATGTTGAGAACATCAGATATATTAGAAACAATAAAAATGATACAAGAAGAAAATTTAGATATACGAACAATTACTATGGGAATATCATTACTAGACTGCATCGATAGCGATATCGATGTGGCATGTGAAAAGGTATACAATAAAATTGTTAAATATGCTAGTAATTTAGTAAAAGTAGGAGAAGAAATTGAAAAGCAATATGGAATTCCTATTATTAATAAAAGAATATCTGTCACACCAATTGCTATGCTTGTAGCAGCAACGAAAGGAAACCCAGTCAAATTTGCTTTAGCGTTAGAAAAAGCAGCAATCACTTGTAATGTTAATTTTATAGGTGGATATTCTGCTTTAGTACAAAAGGGATTTAGTTGTGGAGATAAAGAATTAATTATGTCCATACCAGAAGCATTAAAACAGACAGAAAGAGTATGTGCTTCTGTCAATGTAGGCTCAACCAAAGCAGGAATTAACTTAGATGCTTGTCAATTAATGGGGAAGATTGTAAAAGAAGCAAGTGAACTAACAGCGGATAAAAACTGTGTAGGAAGTGCTAAATTAGTTGTATTATGTAATGCACCAGAAGATAACCCATTTATGGCAGGAGCATTTCATGGAGTAGGAGAACCAGAATGTGTAATTAATGTAGGAGTATCTGGACCAGGCGTTGTAAAATCAGCAATTGAAAAGGCAAAAGGGGCCAATATTACAGAAATAGCAGATATTATAAAAAGAACAGCTTTTAAGATTACACGTATGGGACAACTAGTTGGAACAGAAGCTTCAAAACGTTTAGGAGTACCATTTGGAATTGTAGATTTATCATTAGCACCAACACCAGCAGTAGGAGATTCTGTTGCCCATATATTAGAAGAAATGGGATTAGAAAAATGTGGAACACATGGAACAACAGCTACTTTAGCATTATTAAATGATGCTGTAAAAAAAGGAGGAGTTATGGCATCCTCTAAAGTAGGAGGACTTTCTGGAGCATTTATTCCAGTAACAGAAGATGCGGGAATGATAGATGCGGCAAGATGTGAGGCTCTTACCATTGAAAAATTAGAAGCTATGACAGCCGTATGTAGTGTAGGTTTAGATATGATTGTTATACCAGGAGATACACCAACAGAAACCATTTCAGCTATCATTGCTGATGAAGCAGCAATCGGTATGGTTAATTCTAAAACAACAGCTGTACGTGTCATTCCAGCTATCGGAAAGAAAGAAGGAGAAGAGCTAGATTTTGGAGGTCTACTTGGACATGGACCAATTATGAAAATTAATCATAATTCTTCTGCTGATTTTATTAATAGAGGCGGACAAATACCTGCTCCAATGCAAAGTTTGAAAAATTAATAGGATAAAATAATGGATGAAACAATAAATGTAAAAAAACAACTAAAAATATCATTACCAATAGCCTTTGAAAACTTTATTAATATTTTAATGACATTAATTGATACGCTAGTTATTGCAACATTAGGAACGAGTGAATTAGGGGCCATAGGAGCTATGGGTGTAGTATTGAATATTATGGATATGTCGATTCAGTCAATGAATATATCCAATATTGCTTTGCTTTCGAAAGCAAAAGGCGAAAACGATTAGTAAAGCCATCTTTTCCAGCATTATTTAATGTAGATAAAATATGTATTACCTATATTTCAATAAGACTAATAGGTTTTATGCAAAGTTCTATCATAACCATATTAACAGGTCATCAAAGAACCATGGGAAGACAAGAAAATATAATGATTTTAAGAATAGCAGCAGCTATATTAAATTTATTATTGGATGTACTAGCTGTTAAACAAGGATATGGCGTTGCGGGTGTTGCATGGGTTACTGTAATAATAGATACAGTTTTATGTATCTATTTATTTTGGAAAACGAACAAAGAAATACTATATAAAATAAAAAAGGAAATTGTAATTCAGATATTTGCATTATTCAAATGGAATTGTATGGAAAGAGTAGTGTCAAGAATTGATACTTTTGTATTTAATATACTGGTTTCCAGAATCGGAATATTAGAATATGCTGTCCATGTAATTGTTATACAGATAAGAGATGTTTCCCAAGCATTTATTCAAGGTTTTAGTGATGGAATTTCTATAACTGTTGGAATAGAAAGCAGTAGTAAGATAAAAGATAGAATGCAAGCAGCCAAGATTACGATTAGAAAAGTTATTCATATTTTCTCTTTTATCATTCCAATTTTAACAGGAATTATTGCTATTATCATTGCTTATATTTCTTTAAAAGAAAATAATTTAATGAGAATTTTCTATTCTGTGTTACCATTATTGTTAATTGGTCAATATGAAGAAATTAGTGGTACCTATTATTATGGAATTCTTCGAGGTTTAAGGGAATTCAAATTTTTAGCTAACCGAAATTTTATTACGTCCATCGTCAAAATATTGGTAGCAACTATTTTATCTTATACTTTGTTAGGTATTGTAGGTGTTTGGATTGCCTACGCAATTTATTGCATTGTTCAAAAATATTTATCTATGTATAGGTACAAAAAAATAGAAGAAAGTGAATTTTAATAATTGAAAAGTTTGTAATCGAAGATATTAAGCTTATTGAAAATATAGCGAATTTGTGATAATATATATTAGTAACAAAAAATTGTTCTTTGAAAGGAGTAAAACATGAGTAAACGGAAATACGATAGGATAATAGGTATTTTAACATTTTTTGATTGCTCGGGAGCTCATTATGAAAAATTAGGAGTTACTGATATGGTTGCAGAAGAAGGGAAGTCTATTGTTTATATTGATGAAACAGGAAAACTAATTAATACTGGAGAAAAAGTGACTACAAAGGATTATGATGAATCTAATTCAGATGCAATTATTGTAAATAACAAGTATATTTTAATTTGGATTTAAATAAATTACTCTAAAAATATTTGAAAGATGAGAGCGGCTTTACTAATAG
The DNA here is from genome assembly GCA_947426875.1 of uncultured Clostridium sp. Classification (GTDB taxonomy): domain Bacteria; phylum Bacillota; class Clostridia; order TANB77; family CAG-508; genus CAG-269. The sequence goes on along the minus strand of CANEFU010000043.1, from coordinate 3,017 downwards.
TAGAGCCGCTCGAACCAAATTATTAAGTTAATAAAAGAAAATTATGAAAGAAGAAAAAATATATGTCAGATATATATTAAAACATATTGACAACACAAAACAAAAGTTCTATAATACAAATACAATGATATCATGCCAAAAATGATAAATAAAAATGTATGCTATTATGAGTTGTATATTAGGAAGTGATATTTGTGGAGAAAGAAAATGAGAGTTTAGTACAAACGAATGAAGAATTGGAAATAGTAGAATATACAAGCGAAGATATTAAAAATTTAATTTATACTATAAGAGGAAAACAAGTAATGATAGATAGTGATGTAGCTATGTTATACCATTGCGAGACAAGAGTTATTAACCAGGCTGTTAAAAGGAATATAAATAGATTTCCAGACAGATTTTGTTTTAAGTTGACAGAAAATGAAGTAGAAAACTTGAAATCACATTTTGTGATTTCAAGTTTAGCAAAAGAAAACTCTTATGGTGGAAGAAGAAAATTACCCTTAGTATTTACAGAACAAGGAATAGCAATGCTTTCAGGATTATTAAGAAATGAGATAGCGATTCAAGTAAGCATAAATATTATGGATGCATTTGTTAAAATGAGAAAAATTTTAACTACAAATGGACAAGTTTTTGAAAGATTAACCAATGTAGAGTATAAATTGATAGAGCAAAACAAAATACTTTCTAGTCACGAAAAAAAAGTTTGAACAGGTCTTTGATGAGCTACAAAACAGAAAAGGAAATGAATTTGTAGAAAAAATATTCTTTGATGGACAAATTTGGGATAGCTATAGTTTAATAATCGACATTATAAAAACTGCTACAAGTAAAATATTAATTATAGACAATTATATAGATGACAGTATTTTGAAAATGTTATCAAAGAAAAATAGAAATGTAGAAGTAGCAATATTAACATCACAAAACTGTGATATAAGCAAATTAGATATTAATAAATTTAATAAACAATACCCAACACTTAAAATTGCAAGAAGTAACAAATTCCATGATAGGTTTATAATAATAGATAATAAAGAATTATATCATATAGGTGCTTCACTAAAAGATTTGGGAAAGAAATGTTTTGCCATTTCTAAAATAGAAGATAGGGAATATATAGAAAAAATGAGTGCAGTTACTTTAAATACGAAAATATAATGTAAGATGTAAAGAGAATTAATATCATTCTGCCAATTTTTATGTTGATTTTATTGAGAAATTCTAAATTTTGTGTTGACTTTTAGCTTTTGTATATGCTATATTATGAAAGTAAACATAATGCGAATAAGTTTAAAATTGGAGTTGAAATAAATGGAACAAGAAAAAGAAGAAAGATTAGGAATTGTAGATGAATTTGGTGAAATTGTAAACGATATAGACAATATAAAAAATATAGAACTACCAGAAGAATATATAAATAGAAAAGACTTTTATTTAGGAAAAGCTACCAATAAACATATTTGTGGTGTTGTATTTTGGATATTTGACAAACAAGGAAATTTACTTCTTGCCGAAAGAGGAGCAGGAAAAGAGCAAGGTGCTGGAAAAATATCACCTCCAAGTGGGCATATGCAATATAAAAGAGCAGATGATGAAAGAGAAATACCAATACAGGCATGCTTTAATGAAGTGGAAGAAGAATTAGGTTTGTCTTGTAATTATGAAAATTTTCCTTTTTTGGATGGTTACTTTCCTGTTGGAGCTATACATAGACCAGGAGGAAGTGCAGAAAATTGTATGATGATTGTAAAACACTATGCTTTTATGATGGGAGATGGAGTAAAAAATAAAATAAGAAACAATGAAGCAAAAAGAATATTTTTTGAGTCATGGGATACGGCTAAAGGGAAATTTGGGATAGATGACAATACATCAGGGGCATATCAATTTTTTGGAACAAATAAAATGGAAATACTGAATGAATTAGATGGGTTTGTTCACAAAATTACTCTTTTAGATACATTAGGACCAGACGCAATTTGGGATACGGTAGCACTAAACGACTGTGAAGCAATAGAACAATATGGAAGAAAAATGCCAGAATCAAAAAATGGATATGTAAATTGGGAAATTATATCAACAAAAGAAGATTTAATTAATGAAGTTGCAGGAGAAGATACAATTTGGGAAACGATAAGAGCAAAAGAAAATTTAAGTTATGAAGATATAGAAGATATAGTGGCTGTGACTGGTAAAGTTATAACAATGAGAAAAGAAGATATAATAGCTATAGGTGAACAACATACAAGTCATGACTTTTCTGAGATAATTTCTCCTCAATCAGAGATAGATAATATTGTGAAAATGACTAGAATGATTGGGAAAAAGAGAGATGAACCATATAAATAACAAAAATATGATTACAAGTGGGGGATTATGATGAATCAAAGCTATCAAGAAGCAGCGACAGAAGTATTAGATATTTTAAATCATACTAGAATGGAAGATATAAAAAAGATATCTCCCAAATTTATAGAGCATTTAAAGCAATATTCTTCGAAAACATATATACCTAATTTAGACCATAAGCAAAATTTAAAAGATATGGATTTGAAGCCAAAAACAAAAGCTTTGATTTGTTTGATATATAGAGATTATTTTTGTAATGAAAAAGAGAGAAAAGAGTATAATAAAAAAATTTTTGAAGCTGAATTGGCTTATCAAAAAGAATTACAAGAAAAACATAATCCAGATAATTTATTTAAAAATAAAAGACGTTAAAAATGAAGTTCTAACACAGAACTTCATTTTATTTTACAATTCAATTTTAGGCTGATATCTCTCAAGCCACATATTTACCTGACAAAGATATGCCATAAGCTGAGGTCCTGTCATCAACTGACCAAACCAAGGACGAGTAAAAGATTTGCCATCTGTATTCAAAATATCTAAAATAAATTCACGATTTAATAAATGATTGATAGGAGCGTTTTTATCTTTCATAATATCCATAAGCATAGATTTAACTTTTGCCAAATAAGTAGGGTTATGTGTTTTAGGATAAGGGGATT
>CANEFU010000042.1 GCA_947426875.1 uncultured Clostridium sp. | reverse complement strand
TTTCTAAATATGTAGCCCTAGGTGGAGATTATAAAAAAGCATATTTAACGTTACAAGAGTACTTTGAAAAATTAAGAAATGAGCCTACTAGATGGGGAAAACCATTTGCAGCATTATTAGGAGCTTACTATGTACAAAAAGAATTAAAAATGGCAGCCATTGGAGGAAAAGATAGTATGTCTGGTTCTTACAATGAATTAGATGTACCACCAACTTTAGTATCTTTCTGTATTGGAGAAACAGACACAACAAAAGTAGTATCCAATGAATTTAAAAAAGCAAATTCAAAAGTTATGTTTTTACCAACCAAAATGAGCGAAGAAGATATGTTAGACTTTGAAGATTTAAGAGAAAATTATGAAATCATTCATACTCTAATCGAACAAGGAAAAGTATTATCAGTAAGTAGCATTACGCATGGTGGAATTGCAGATGTTATTACTAAGAGTTGTATCGGAAATAAAATAGGATTTACCTTTGCAGAAGAAACACCAGACTTATTCTATCCTTATTATGGTTCCTTTGTCATTGAACTAAAAGAAGAAGTAGAAGTAGAAAAATTACAGGAATTAGGAACAACAACTTCAGAAGAAAAAATTGTTGTAAATCCAGAAGTGTCTTTTGAACTAGACAAGTTAATTAACATGTGGGAAAAACCATTAGAAAAAGTTTTCCCAACAAGAGCAAAACAAGAAGAAAAAGTAGCTAACAATATAATAAGTGATAAAACATGTAGCATTACTCGTAAAATGCCAATTACAAAACCTCGTGTATTTATTCCTGTATTTCCAGGTACAAACTGCGAGTATGATTCAGCTAGAGCATTTGAAGATGCTGGAGCAATTGCCAATACAGTAGTATTTAAAAACTTAAAACCAGAGAACATACAAGAATCTATTGATGTATTTGCGAAAGAAATTGAAAAAGCACAAATCATCATGTTACCAGGAGGATTTAGTAGTGGAGATGAGCCAGATGGTTCAGGAAAATTTATTGGAGCGGTATTTAGAAATCCAAAATTAAAAGATTTAATTCATAAGCATCTATATGAGCAAGATGGATTAATGTTAGGAATTTGTAATGGTTTCCAAGCTTTAGTAAAATTAGGATTATTACCATATGGAGAAATTAGAGAAATGGACGAAACAGCACCAACATTAACCTTTAATACCATAGCAAGACATATGTCTAGAATGGTACAAACCAAAGTAGTATCCAAAATGTCACCATGGTTCAGTGAAGTAGAGCTAGGAGAAGAATTTACGATTCCAGTATCCCATGGAGAAGGTAGATTTATTGTATCAGAAGAATTAGAAAAACAATTAATTGCCAACGGACAAATAGCTACTCAATATGTTGATTTACAAGGAAAAGCAACCTATGATATTGCCTATAATCCAAATGGCTCAATAGACGCCATTGAAGGAATCACAAGTCCAGACGGTAGAATATTAGGAAAAATGGGACATTCAGAAAGATGTTATCGAGAAATCCTAAAAAATGTACCAGGAAGAAAAGACCAAAAGATATTTGAATCAGGAGTAAACTACTTTAGATAGTTTCTTTCTAGACTTGAGGAAAGGATAAAATCATGAATTTTAATTTATTAGATGAAAATTCAATTATACTTCAAATAGGAGACATTAAATTATCAAATACAGATGACACATTTGGGAAAGATGGGAAAATTAGCGGATATGAATATAATCCATTGTTAAACCCAAAAAATAGCATCTCATTTCATAAAAGAATTATTGCTGATATTGGTTATGGGGATTATAGATGTGGAGTATCAATAAGTGATGGAAAAGATAGTATTCTATTAACATATGGTGCTAATAGAATTAATTCAAATGCTCAAAGTATGGCAATTGGTTTCTATGATGGTGAACAGTATTTCTTTGTTGATGAATCTTTTAGAGATATATACGGGAAAAACCCAGAGTTATCAAGAAGAGATATATTGGTTTGTAAATCTCTTTGGGAACATAATGAGAAAAAGAAAATAATCCTATATAATGAAGAAATATGTACAATGCCAACTGAAAAAGAAATAGACTATTTTAATCAATTAATGGATAAAGTAGAAAGATTAGAACCAGCTTTTGAAGAAGAAAAATTAAGAGAATTAAGACAAAACCGAAGAAGAAGTATGTATAATGAGAGATAAAATAAATAGAAAGGAAAATAGAAATGGAAAACAATATTTATGTAACACCACTGTCAGGGAGATATGCTAGTAAGGAAATGAATCAGTTATGGTCAAGTGATAGTAAATATGCAACATGGAGAAAATTATGGGTGGCACTAGCTGAAACAGAAAAAGAACTAGGAATTGACATTACGGAAGAACAAATCAAACAAATGAAAGAAAATATAAATAATATTGATTATGAGATTGTAAGTAAGAGAGAGAAAGAATGTAGACATGATGTTATGGCACATGTGTATGAATTTGGATTAAAATGTCCAGAAGCAAAACCAATTATACATTTAGGAGCAACTTCATGTTACGTAACGGATAATACTGATGTTATTTTAATGTCACAAGCATTACAATTGGTTAAAGAAAAATTAATTCTTGTCATTCGTAATTTGAAAAAATTTGCTCTTGATTATAAAGCAGTAACTTGCTTGGGTTATACTCATTTTCAACCAGCACAATTAACAACTGTTGGAAAAAGAGCAACGTTATGGTTGCAAGATTTATTAGAGGATTTAGAAGAATTAGAATTTGTTCAAAGTCACATGAAGCTATTGGGCTGTAAAGGAACAACAGGAACGCAAGAAAGCTTTATGAAATTATTTAAAGATGAAGAGAAAGTAAGACAAATTGATGGTAAAATAGCTGAAAAAATGGGATTTGACAAAGTATATTCTGTATCAGGACAAACCTATACTAGAAAATTAGATGCTAGAGTACTTAGTGTATTATCTCAAATTGCACAAAGTTGTTCTAAATTTGCTAATGACATGAGATTATTACAACATGAGAAAGAATTAGAAGAACCATTTGAAAAAGGACAAATTGGCTCATCAGCTATGGCTTATAAAAGAAATCCAATGAGAAGTGAAAGAATCAATTCTTTAGCAAGACATGTTATGACATTAAGTATGGACCCTACCATTACAGCAGCAACTCAATGGCTAGAAAGAACGTTAGATGACTCAGCGAATAAAAGAATTTGTGTACCAGAGAGCTTCTTAGCAGTCGATGCTATTTTAATCTTATATGCTAATATCTCTAAAAATATTGTAGTATATGAAAATGTAATCAAAACGAATATGATGCAAGAACTTCCATTTATGGCAACCGAAGAAGTCCTAATGAATGCTGTATTAAAGGGAGGAGACAGACAAGAATTACATGAAAAAATAAGAGTGTATTCAATGGAAGCAGGAAAACAAGTCAAAGAATTAGGAAAACCAAATGATTTAGTAGAAAGAATTGCAGCAGATGAAACATTTGGTCTAACAGTAGAGGAAATTATGAAGGCGTTAAATCCAGACCATTTATGCGGAAGAGCACCAAAACAAGTAGAGGATTTTGTGGAAGAAAGAGTAAATCCAGTTTTGGAAAAATATAGCGATTTAGTAAGTGATATGGAAGTTGAAGTAAATGTTTAAAAATATAATATTTGATTTGTCAGAGGTAATTATATCAGGATATGTTGGTGCTGGAGTAGGACCACTAATGCAGAAGAAATATGGTATTCCTATCAAAGAATTTAAAGAGCGAAAAAGAGAAAAAAATGAGCTGTTTCTTGCCTTGATGAGAGGAAATTTAAAAGAAGAAGAATATGGCAAGGAAGTATTAGAAGGAATGAAGTGGAATATTACAGTAGATGATTTTAAGACTACAATTCGAGAATATTTAAACCAGCCAGTGGAAGGAACAATGGAAATTGTGAAACAATTAAAAGGGAAGTATCAACTCATATTATTATCTGACCATGTTAGAGAATGGATGTCATATATAGAAGCAAGAAATCAAGATATAGATATATTTGATAAAAAAATATTTTCTTATGAGATAGGAATGCTTAAATCAGATAAGCAAACGTTTAAAAAAGTATTAAATCAAATGCAAATAGTAGCAGAGGAAACCTTGTTTATAGATGATAATGAAGAAAATATAAAAAGAGCACAAGAAGTAGGAATTCATGGAATTGTTTTTCAAAATGCAGAGCAATTAAGAAAAGACTTATGTTTATTAAATATCATTTGATATTTGAAATATAAAAAGGGAAGGAAAGAAAGTTATGAAAAAATGTCTATTATTAGGAAATGGTGGTCGTGAAGCAGTACTAGCAGAACAAATTGCGAAAGGATTTGAATTATATGCTATTCTACCATATGCTAATCCATCTGTTGTGGAAGAAGTAGAAAAATCAAATGGAAAATATAAAATAGGAGACCCATTTGATAAAGAATTTGTCAAAAAATTTGTAGAGGAAGAAAACATTGAAGCATGTGTAGTTAGTCAAGATAATTTATTGCAAGAAGGATTAATTGACTTAGCAAGAGAATTGGGACTAAAAACCTTTGGACCAACTTCACAAGGAGCAAAAGTAGAATGGAGTAAAACATATGCATTAGACATTGTTAAAGAATTAGCACCAGAAATGATTATCAAAAATGAAAGTATTACTACATTAGAACAATTAGAAGAAGTGATGAAAAATTATGAAGACGATAGTTTTGTTGTAAAACCAGAAGGGTTAACAGGAGGAAAAGGTGTTAAAGTAGGAGGTATTCACTTCAAAGGAAAACAAGAAGGATTTGAATATGCGAAAACTTGCTTAGAAGGTGATGGAAAAGTAATTGTTCAAGATAAAGTAGAAGGCAGAGAGTTTACAGTAATGGCATTAACAGATGGAAAAAATATTGTCGTAACACCAACTACTTTTGATTATCCATATCGATTTGATGAAGACAAAGGACCAGGTACTGGAGGAATGGGATGCCTTAGCTTTGAAAATGGATTATTACCATTCTTAGAGCAAAAAGATATAGATGAATGTAGTAAATTAATCCAAGATACCATAGAATATGTGAATAAAGATAGCTTAGAATTCACAGGTGTTATTTATGGAGGATTTTTCAAATGTAAACAAGGTATTAAATTCATTGAATTTAATGCAAGATTTGGAGACCCAGAAGCAATCAATGTATTAAACTCATTAGAAACACCATTTGCAGAAGTAATGGAAAATATATGGGAGCAAAAATTATCAGAAGAGAATTGTAAATTTAGAAATGATTATACTTTTACTGTTTATGTAGTAAGTCCAGATTATGCTATAAAAAATAGTGAGCCTTGTGAATTCACTTTAGAAACTAAGAAAATTAAAGAAAAAGGTGCTAAAATCTATTTTGCTAGCACAAAACCAGTAGAAGGTAATCGTTATATGTCAGTAGGAACTTCAAGATTATTTGCAATTCATACGAATGGAGAAACTTTAGAAGAAGCAAAACAAAAGGCATATGCTGCCATGGAAAATAATATTGACACAAAATTAGATTATCGAAAAGATATTGGGGAGATTTATGAACACTAAAAAATAGGGGACATAGTCTACGTCCCCTGTCCCTATATTTTATGATTAACAAAATCATTTAAAACTTGAATTAATTGAATTTTTTCAGCAGCTTGTACTTTTTGAGATACTTCTTCAGCTGTATCAGAAGGAAGAACTTCTATTTTAGTTTGACGAATGATAGCACCTTTATCATATTCTTGGTTTACAAAATGAATGGTAGCACCACTAACTTTTTCTTTTGCAGCAACAACAGCTTCGTGAACATGCATACCATGCATACCTTTTCCACCATATTTAGGAAGTAGAGAAGGGTGAGTGTTGATAATAGTATAATTTTCAAGTAAATTTGGGCCAATCATTTTTAAATAACCAGCAAGAACAATAAGGTCAATAGAGTATTTAGAAAGTATATTAGATAATTCTAAATCTCTTTGTGCGAAATTTTTACTTTGAATGGTGTAAGTTGCGATATTATTTGCTTCTGCTCTTTTTAATGCATAGGCATTAGAATTATCAGAAACAACTAAATCAATTTGAGCTTCTAACTCATGATGGTTTATACTGTCGATAATAGCTTGCAATGTAGAACCGTTACCAGAAGCAAAGACGACTAAATGATACATAAAATTACCTCCTAATTTAATATATGTGTAGTTTAGCATGAAATTAGGATAAAGTCAATGAAACAAAAAGAAACAAAAGGGGACAGGTTTATTTTGTTTCAGTTATTAAGTAGATATAAGTCGAAAAATAGATTTTACAAAAAACGACAAAAAGAATGAAACAAAAAAGGACTGTCCCTCTTGTTTCAGAGAAAGGAAATTTGAAATGTTTGATAAAGTAAAAGAAGAGTGTGGCGTTTTTGGAATTTATTCAAAAGAGCCAAAAGAAGATTTAATAGGACAAGTTTGTATAGGATTGTCTGGGTTACAACATAGAGGAGAAGAGAGTTGTGGTGTGGCTATTAATGAAGATGGTATTATTCATTTTCATAAAGATGTAGGTCTTGTTTCAGAGGTTTTTACAAAGGAAGTTCAAACTACTATGCCACAAGGAAAGATGGCGATTGGACATGTTCGTTATTCTACCACAGGTATTAGCAAAAAAGAAAATGCACAACCAATGGTTGTAAGACATAAAAAAGGAAATTTAGCAATTGTTCATAATGGAAATCTAACAAATGCAGTAGAAATCAAAAAGGAGTTAGAGGAGCAAGGTGCAATTTTTACAACTACAAGTGATACAGAAATTATATGTCATGTGATTGTAAGAGAGAGATTGAAAACAGGTTCTATTGAGGAAGCGGTAAAAAATACCATGAAAATTATTAAAGGAGCTTATTCGCTTTTAATCTTATCACCACAAAAAATGATAGCAGTAAGAGACCCTCAAGGCTTTAGACCTCTTTGTATGGGACATCTTGGAGAAGATATTGTATTTGCTTCAGAAAGTTGTGCATTAGATATTATGGGAGCTACTTTTGAACGTGATATTGAACCGGGAGAAGTAATAACGATTACCAATAATGAAGTGGTAAGCGAAAAAGTGTTACCAAATGAGAAAAAAGGAATGTGTGTATTTGAGTATATTTATTTTGCTAGACCAGATTCTACGGTAGATGGTATTAATGTTCACATTTTCCGTGAAAATGCTGGAAGATGTTTAGCAAAACAAGCACCAGTTGATGCTGATATTGTAGCTAGTGTTCCGGATTCTGGAAATGATGCCGCATTAGGCTATTCAAAAGAATCTAAAATTCCATATGATATTGTTTTTATAAAAAGTAAATATGTGGGAAGAACGTTTATTCAAAATACACAAAATAAAAGAAAGAAATTAGTAAACTTAAAATTAAATCCTTTACATCACACAGTAAAAGGCAAAAAAATAGTTTTAGTAGATGATTCCATTGTAAGAGGAACTACTATCACAAAAATTATAAAATCATTGAAAGATGCTGGGGCAAAAGAAGTTCATATTCGAGTAGCTGCGCCACCTTTTATTGATAGATGTTATTTTGGAACAGATGTAGATAAAAGGGAGAATTTAATTGCTTATGGTAAAACAGTAGAGGAAATTAGACAAGAAGTTGGTGCGGATAGCTTAGAATATCTAAGTTTAGAAAGTTTAAAAGATATCACAAAAGACTGTAAAGTAAAAGGATTCTGTGATGGATGTTTTACAAGTAAGTATCCAATTGAAGTACCAGATGAAATTGATAAAGAAAGTTTTGAAAAAATACAATTTTAATTTATATAATAGAAAGAAAGGTGCCCCATTAAATAGGGGCACCTTCTTCTTCAGACAAACTTTCTACATCTTTTATTGCTTTGTCAAAGTTGCCTTCAGATAGCTCGAAAAACAAATCTGTTCGCTGTTGAATCATATCTGAAGTGGCTTCTGCTACTTCTGAACATGTTTCTTCAACATAAGAATCTTCAAAGATAGGCAATTCGTCCACCTCCTTTCTTCTAGGTTACAACCCAGATTAATACGGTGAGTAGCTTCTCACTGTTTACAATTATAGCACCATTTACATAAAAAATCAAATAAATAGAATGGATAGGAAAAATTAATTTTTCTGATACAATAGAAAAGGAGCTCTCTTTGAGGGCTCCTTAAATGGATTTATTCAAATTTCTTTCCTGTAAGGATTTCGTAAGCTTCTCTATATTTATTAGAAGTTGTTTGAATGACATCATCTGGAATGGGAGTACCAGATTCAGGGTCATATCCAGAAGATTTAATCCAATCACGAAGGTATTGTTTATCAAAACTTTTTTGACTACGACCAACTTGATAATCGGAAGCAGGCCAAAATCTACTAGAATCTGGAGTTAATACTTCATCTCCAATAACTAATTTACCAGTTTCATCAACACCAAATTCAAATTTAGTATCAGCAATAATAATTCCTTTTGTTAAAG
>CANEFU010000041.1 GCA_947426875.1 uncultured Clostridium sp. | reverse complement strand
TATAATGTCTAAGATACCAGAGCTTCTCAAAGCTCCAATGGCAACAAATAATCCTATTAATGTTGGCAAGATGCTACATACCATCTCCATTCCTTCTTTGGCTCCCTCTAAAAAATTGTCAAAAACTTTATTTTTTTCAATTAAGCCATAGGTAACAATCATTAAGATGATAAGTGGCATTGCTAAATTGGATAAAAAATTAATTGTTTGCATACGCTTCCCCCTATTTTTTACTAAATTTAATAAAAAGCATGGCTACTGTTATTCCTGCTACTGCCGCACATATAGTTGCAATCCAGACAGGAAAAACAATTGCTGTTGGATTATTGGAGCCTAATGAATTTCTAATGGCAATAACAGTTGTTGGAATCACTTGAATAGAAGCTGTATTTAAAACAATAAATACCAACATAGAGTTGGTTAGTGTGTCTTTTTTCAAATTTTCTTTTTGCATAGATTTCATAGCTTTTAATCCTAATGGAGTAGCAGCATTTCCTAATCCCAAAATATTAGCAATCATATTCATGGAAATTTCTTTTTGAACTTGTTTATTTTTTCTCATTTCTGGAAATAATAGTTTTATAATAGGATTTAATATTTTTGTTAATTTATCAATCATACTTGTTTGATTAGCAACCTGCATCATTCCATTCCACAAACATATCGTACCAAGTAAATTGATTGACAAGCTAATGGCATCACTTGTACTTTCAAAAATAGAGGAATTTAATTGTTCTAAATTTCCTGAAAAAATGGCATATGAAAATGATATTATAATAAATACAGGCCATATCTTATTCAACATATGAATCACCTAAATAATTTTATTCCAATCTCGATTTTTTATGACAATATAATTGACCTGCATTTTTATTTATGATATAGTAAAAGCATAGGATTGTTAAATTATAACTTTTAAGGAGGATGAGTTTCATGAAATCAACTGGAATTATAAGAAGAGTAGATGAACTTGGTAGAGTTGTTATTCCGATAGAAATTAGAAATCAATTTGATATTGTTGAAAAGGACCCTATTGAAATATATGTAGATGGTTCTTCCATTGTGTTGAAAAAATTTGAATCAAATTGCATCTTCTGTGGTAATAACCAAAACTTATTATCTTATCATGACAAATTAATATGCACAGATTGTGCTGATAAAATAGGCACATTAGAAAAAAAATAATAGAACAAATTTGATTTTTTCTATAAAACAAAAAAAGAGGAATTTTCATCAAACTCCTCTTTTTTATTTTATAGAAACTTCTGATAAATTTCATTTTTGCTTAGCCCTCTATCTTTTGCTATTTTTTTTATAATCTCTTTTTTCTCAAATCCCTCATTCTCATATAATTTGTAATGCTCCTCTAATGTTAATTCTTCCCAATGATTTTCTGGATTGATTTTTTGTTTTCCTTCTATAATTAAAACCATTTCTCCTTTTAAATTTTCCCCTTTTTCTATGATTTCCTCTATAGAACCTCTTATAAATTCTTCATGAATTTTTGTTAATTCTCTTGCTAATGTAATTTGTCTTTCCCCTAAAATTGGCTTTAAATCTTTTAATGTTGCTGTCAATTTGTGAGGTGCTTCATATAAAATAATGGTTTTCTCACTCTTTTCTATTTCTTCTAATTTTTCTTTTCTTAGTTTTTTATGCAATGGCAAAAATCCCAAAAAAGTAAATTCTTTGGTAGCGATTCCAGAGGCGATTAAAGCATTTATCATAGCACAGCTTCCTGGTATAGGAACAATTTCTATTTCTTTTTCGATACATTTTTTAATAACAACTTCACCTGGGTCACAAATACCAGGAGTTCCCGCATCGGAAACTAAAGCAATATCTTGTCCTCCTAACAATTTTTCTATTAACGTTTCCGTTTTTACTTCCTCATTATGTCTATGATAACTAATTAATGGTTTTGATATTCCTAAATGGTTTAATAATTTCAACGTATGCCTTGTGTCTTCTGCCGCAATTAAATCAACACTCTCCAATACATGAATAGCCCTTAAAGTAATATCCTCTAAATTTCCAATTGGTGTTGCAACTATATATAATTTCCCCATATTCTCCTCCTATTGATGATATATTTGATTGATTTCCTTTGTATATTTTCCTTCTTCCTCATAAATATATAAATTTTTTTCTACTTTTAAAAATGGCTTTGCATTTTTTATGCCTTTGATTAATACTAATTTCGGTTCACTTTGTTGATTCGAATAAACAAAACGCATTGTTTTAGGCTCTATCTTATATTTTCTCATACTATTTAAAATGTCCACTAATCTATCTGGTCTATGTACCATATAAAATTCCCCTTTATCTTTTAGTAGCTTTTTTGAAACACTTATAAAATCTTCTAGTGTTGCTGTTGTTTCATGCCTAGAAATCGTTTTTTTGTTTTCTTCGTTTTTTATTCCTGTGCTTTTTTTCTTATATGGTGGATTGGTCACAATGGCATCAAACGTGTTCTTTTCTAAGATTTTTTCAATATTTAAGATATCTTCCCTTATGAGCTTAAATTTATTTTCTAAGTGATTTAATAGGATACTTCTTTGTGCCATTTCATATACTTCTTCTTGCCTTTCTACCCCTATTATCTCTTTTAGTTCTGTTTTTTCACATAGTAAAGTTGCTATAATTCCTGTACCAGTTCCTAAGTCTATTACTTTTGCATTTTTCTTTATCTCTTTTGCAAAGTCAGATAATAATATACTATCCATTCCAAAACAAAATCCAGTTTTATCTTGTATTATTTTTAGATTTCTAAATTGTAAGTCTTCTATTTTTTCATTTTCCTTTAATTCTATTTTCATTTTATTTTTCCTTCACTTTTCTTATTTCTTTACATATTATACAATAAAAAGGTTGTTTTTGCAAAAACAAAGGTTAGGAGAATATAAAAATGAATCCATTTTTTTTGAATGAAGGAAACCAAAATAATAGAGGAGAAAAAAATTCTCCCCCTAAAAAAAATTTTGATTTTAATTCTTATAAAAAAAATACCATAAATTCTCTTCATGATGTTGAACATTTTTTAAATAATTTTCAACATAATTTAAAATATTTTAAGTTGTTTAAAATTATGAAAAAATGACTTAACATGTGGCATTCTAGGGACTACGATATTATTTTTGAAACACTGCGTAAGCGACCAAACGAGCAAAGCGAGTGCGATTGGAGCAACTTACCATTTTTGATTTAGAAAGTTGCGACACACAAAGTGTGAAAAAATAATATCGTAGTCCCTAGAGCAATAATTTTCTATCATTTTTCTCTTGTATATATCTCTTTAAACTCACTATTTTCATTTCCATCTACTAAAATTTTTACTCGGTTTACTTCTGTTAACTCTGTTAACGTATTTACAATACTCTTTATCATATTATCTTTTTCATTTGAACTTACGATATCAGCTGAAAAATCTAATACCACACAATCTCCTTCTAAGTAGCTTTTATTCAATTTTGTATTTTCTGGCATTATTTTTTTATTTTTATCATTTTTAGGTCCTTCGATTAATAAATGAACTAATTTTTCATAAGGATTATTGATAATTTCCTTTATGTCAATTAATCTAGCTTCTGGATTTAATTCATTTGTCTCCTTGGTTGGAAAATACAAACTGACAATTGTTTGTCTTTCTTGCTCTTCTGTTATTTCTTCTTGTGGCGTATATTCTTCAACTGTTGTAGTTTCTTCTTGCTTTTTCTTTGCTTGTTGTATTCCAAAATATCCTCCTACTAATATAATTATCAATAGGATTAAAAATATGATTCCTATCTTCTTACCTTTCATATATTTCCTCCTTATTCTTTTTACTTATTAACCATATTATTATTGGTTTGTCCTTTTTAGAACTATTTTTAAAAAAGTCTTCTCCAGTATTTTCCATTTGACAAAAAGCCGTTTTCCGTATACAATTAGGGGGTGAAAGGAAGTTTTGTCATGGAAAATATTTTACATGTTGGATTAGATGTTGGTTCAACAACTGTTAAGATTATTGTTATGGATATTAATAAAAATACAATATATAAAAATTATAAAAGACATTTTTCAGATACCAAAAATACTGTTTGCAATGTGTTAGAAGACTTGTTGATGCGCTATCCTTCTCATTGTTTCACATTAGCTCTTACTGGTTCTGGTGCTATGTCAGCTGCTAAATTTTTAGGTGTAAACTTTATTCAAGAAGTCGTTTCTTGTAAACGTGCTGTTGAAAAATATATCCCTAAAACCGATGTAGTGATTGAGCTTGGTGGTGAAGATGCCAAAATTATTTACTTTGACCAGTCTATTGAGCAACGTATGAATGGAACTTGTGCTGGCGGAACAGGTGCCTTTTTGGACCAAATGGCATCTCTTTTACATACTGATACAGCTGGTTTAAATGAATTTGCTAAAGGATATTCTACTATTTATCCAATTGCTTCTCGTTGTGGTGTTTTTGCCAAAACCGATATTCAACCTTTAATTAATGAAGGAGCTGCCAAAGAAGACATTGCTGCTTCTATTTTTCAAGCAGTTGTGAATCAAACTATTAGTGGACTTGCTTGCGGTAGACCTATTAGAGGTAATGTAGCATTTTTAGGTGGACCACTAAATTATTTATCCGAATTAAGAACTAGATTTATTGAAACACTTCATTTAAAAGAAGAAGAAATTATTGTTCCTGAAGAGGCTCATTTATTAGTAGCAAAAGGGGCTGCTCTTGATTCGTTCCATTCTGATGTTATAACACCTAATGAATTAGAACAAAAAATCGAAAATTTGAAAAATTCCCAAGATAATACAACCTATCCTTTAGACCCTTTATTTAAGAACAAAGAGGATTATCAAACTTTTAAAGAAAGACATGAAAAGGCAACGGTTGAAAAAGCTTCTTTAGAAAATTATGAAGGCGATTGCTATCTTGGAATTGATGCTGGTTCTACTACTACAAAGCTAGTTTTAATTGATAATACTGGCAAATTATTATACTCTTTATATGGAAGCAACGAAGGAAATCCCTTAAATAGTGTTATGAATATGTTAAAACAACTATATGCGGTATTACCTGAAAAGGCTATTTTAAGATATAGTGGTGTCACTGGCTATGGTGAAAAATTGATTCAAACAGCACTTAATGTAGATTTAAACGAAATCGAAACGATTGCTCATTATACAGCTGCCAAAACTTTTGAGCCAGATGTTACCAGTATTGTTGATATTGGTGGACAAGATATGAAATATATTCGAATGAAAGATGGCTCTATTGATAATATTATGCTAAATGAAGCTTGCTCTTCTGGTTGTGGCTCTTTTATCGAAACTTTTGCTAAAAGCTTAAATTTAGAAATTGCTGAATTCGTAAAAGAAGCTATTAATGCAAAAAGACCTGTTGATTTAGGTTCTAGATGTACGGTTTTCATGAATTCAAAAATCAAACAAGCCCAAAAGGAAGGCTATTCTGTTGGTGATATCTCAAGTGGTTTATCTTATTCTGTTATTAAAAACGCCATTCAAAAAGTTATGAAAGTAAGAGATGTAGAAACCCTTGGAAAACATATCGTAGTACAAGGTGGTACTTTCTATAATGATGCTGTTTTACGTGCTTTTGAACTAATTGTTGGTAAAAATGTGGTTAGACCCGATATCTCTGGTTTAATGGGTGCCTATGGTATGGCCCTTTTATCTAAAGAACAATATGAAGCTAATTTAGATATGGAATATCAATCTACCATTTTAAAAACAGAGCAATTAGATAGCTTAGAAATTAAAGTAACACACACACGTTGTAATAATTGTGAAAATCATTGTAAATTAACGATTAATAAATTTAATAATGGGCAAATACATGTATCTGGTAACCGATGTGAAAAAGGAAGCGGTCTTGTTACCAAAACTAAAAAATTGCCAAACTTAATTCAATATAAACAAGAAAGAATCTTTGATTACAAACCTTTAGAAGAACAGTTTGCAACAAGGGGAACGATTGGTATCCCTAGAGTGTTAAATATGTATGAAGATTATCCATTTTGGTTTACTTTCCTAACCACTTTAGGTTTTCGTGTTATTCTTTCCGAAAAAAGTACACGTAAAACTTATGAAAAAGGAATGGAATCTATGCCATCTGAGTCAGTTTGCTATCCAGCTAAACTTTCTCATGGACATATTGAAAGTTTATTAGAACAAGGAATTCATACCATATTCTATCCTTGTATTCCTTATTCTAGAAAAGAATATGAAAAAGCAGATAATCATTACAATTGTCCTATTGTTATTTCTTATTCAGAAGTATTAAAAAACAATGTAGAAAATCTAAAAAAAG
The DNA here is from genome assembly GCA_947426875.1 of uncultured Clostridium sp. Classification (GTDB taxonomy): domain Bacteria; phylum Bacillota; class Clostridia; order TANB77; family CAG-508; genus CAG-269. The sequence continues at coordinate 2,219 of CANEFU010000041.1, read as the reverse complement.
ATAGCATAAAATTTTTGAATCCATTTTTGCCTTTTGAAAAGAAGAATCTTGTTAAAAAAATAATGGAACTAGAAGAATTTAAAGAATATCATTTTACAAAAGCGGAATTAATGGAAGCTGCTGAGAAAGCAGAGGCTGAATACCAAAAATGCAAAAAGGATATCCGTGATAAAGGTGCTGAAACGGTAAGGTATTTAGAAGAAAATCATTTAAAGGGAATTGTATTAGCTGGACGTCCTTATCACGTAGACCCTGAAATTAATCATGGTATTGATACTTTAATTACTTCTTTGGGGCTTTCTGTTTTAACAGAAGATAGTATTTCTGATAAGGCAGAGGCAAAAAGGCCGATTCGTGTTGTTGACCAATGGGTATATCATGCTAGACTTTATGCTGCAGCTGATTATGTTGGAAAACATGATTGTTTAGAATTAATCCAATTAAATTCTTTCGGTTGTGGTGTAGATGCTGTAACAACAGACCAAGTAGAAGAAATTTTAACTAGCTATCATAAAATGTATACTTTAATTAAAATAGATGAGGTTAATAATTTAGGTGCTGTTAGAATCCGTATTCGTTCTCTTCTAGCTAGTATGAAAAAACGTGACCAAGAAAAAAGACAGGAAAAGGGAGAGGGAGATTATGGTGTTAAGAAAAAAATCTTTACTAAAGAAATGCGTAAAGATTACACCATTTTAATTCCACAGATGGCACCAATTCATTTCGAATTGCTTGAAGCTGCTGTACGCTCTTCTGGCTATCATGTTGAATTATTAAGAGAATGTACTCCAAAAACAGTTGAAACAGGACTAAAATACGTTAATAACGATGCTTGTTATCCTTCTATTTTAGTAACTGGTCAAATGATAGAGGCTCTTCAATCTGGGAAATATGACTTGCATAAAACCGCTTTAATCATGTCTCAAACAGGTGGTGGTTGTAGAGCTACGAATTATATCGGATTTATTCGTAAAGCTTTAAAAGATGCTGGATTTGAACATATTCCAGTTATCTCCTTCAACATTGTTGGTATGGAAAAAATGCCTGGATTTAAAATAACAGTTCCTTTAGCCGAAAAGCTATTAAAAATGGTCGTTTATGGAGATTTATTACAAAAAATGTTGACTAAAAATAGAGCTTACGAAAAAAATAAAGGAGAAACACAAAAGTTATTTGACACTTGGATGATAAAATGCAAAAAACTATTAGAAAAGTCTACCAATAAAGAATTTAAACAAAGTATTTATGATATTGTCAATGACTTTGAAAAAATCGAGTTAGATACCTCTGTAGAAAAACCTCGTGTAGGAATTGTAGGAGAAGTCTTGATTAAATATCATCCTTTCGGAAATAATTATGTAGCAGAACTTTTAGAAAAAGAAGGAGCAGAAGTAATTTTACCTGATTTTATGGGATTTGCTAAATTTATGTGTACTCATAAAATTACTTTTAATAATTTACTAAATACCAATAAAACTTCTTCTAAGCTGATGAAAGCAGCTATTAAATTAATTGATATTCTTGAAAAAGATGTTAAAATAGCCCTAGCTAGCTCTAAAAAAGGATATTTACAGCCATGTGATATTTGGCATTTAGAGGATAAAGTAAAGGATGTTTTGTCTATCGGAAATCAAACTGGTGAAGGTTGGTTTTTAACTGCTGAAATGATTGAATATATTGAAAATGATATTCCTAATATTGTTTGTGTTCAACCTTTTGCTTGCCTTCCAAACCACGTAGTTGGTAAAGGCGTTATAAAAACAATTAGAGAACATTATCCATTTGCAAATATTTCTCCAATTGATTATGACCCAGGTGCTAGTGAAACAAATCAAACAAATAGAATTAAATTATTAACCACTGTTGCAAAAGATAATTTAAAAAAGAAAAATAATTCAAAAAAAGCAATTGAAATTGAAAATATAATCGATAAAAAAGATTTAATTAAAAAATAAATATAAAATAAATTTGAAAAGAAATAATTTGATTTTTTAAATTCAGATTATTTCTTTTTTACATAAATTTTTTTATAAAATTGGTTTTGTTTTTTATTTATAAAATATGTCCTGTTTTTTTGCTATTTTGCCAAACTGTAATTTAAATAATTTTTTTATCAAATTTTTCATTTTTTAGTCAAAATTTTGAATTTTTTCTCTTCTTTCAGATTTTTTCAAAAAACATCAAATAAGTCGTTTTGTTACCAACTTATGTTTACTAAT
>CANEFU010000040.1 GCA_947426875.1 uncultured Clostridium sp. | reverse complement strand
GATAGTATTGCCGTAAATGGTATTTGTCTTACGGTAACCCATATAAGTGAAAAAACCTATCAAACTGATGTTATGCCTGAAACTATGAAAAGAAGCTCACTAAAAGATATCCAAAAAGATAGCTATGTCAATCTTGAAAGAGCCTTAAAAGTAGATGAAAGATTTCGGAGGACATATTGTTTCTGGTCATATTGATGGAACAGGAAAAATAGAAGGGATAGAAAAAGAGGATAATGCTGTATGGTATAAAATAAGTACATCTCCAGATTTACTAAAATATATCGTAGAAAAAGGCTCTGTGGCAATTGATGGCATTAGTTTAACAGTTGCAGAGGTAGATACCTCAAGTTTTAAAGTTTCTATTATTCCACATACGCAACAGGAAACTAATTTAAAATATAAAAATAAGAATGATATAGTAAATATAGAATGTGATATGATTGGAAAATATGTAGAAAAATTATTGATGCCAAAAGATACTAAAAGTAAATTAACAGAAGAATTTTTAATTCAAAATGGTTTTTAATAAAAAGAAAGGAAAGAGTTAAATGAAAGATTTATCAAAAGTAGAACAAGCAATAGAAGATATCAAAAATGGAAAAATTATTATTGTTACAGACAACGAGGATAGAGAAAATGAAGGAGATTTTATCTGTGCAGCGGAGTTTGCAACACCTGAAAACGTCAATTTTATGGCAAAATATGCAAAAGGATTAATCTGTATGCCGATGAGTCATAAAATTTGTGAACAGTTGTCTTTAAAACCTATGATTGACATTAACACTGACAACCATGAAACTGCCTTTATGACTTCCATAGATTATAAAGATACTAAAACAGGAATCTCTGCCTACGAAAGGTCTATAACAGCAATCAAAGCAGTGGAAGAAGGTATCAGTGGTCAAGATTTCAGAAAACCTGGTCATATGTTTCCATTAGAGGCAAAGAAAAATGGTGTATTAGAAAGAGATGGTCATACAGAGGCTACCGTAGATATTGTAAAACTTGCTGGTCTAAAGGAATGTGGACTTTGTTGTGAAATTATGGAAGATGATGGTCACATGATGAAAAATGAAAATTTAGAAAAATTGGCACAAAAATTTAATCTTACTAAAATTAGCATAGAAGATATCATAGAATACAGACTGCTTCATGAAAAAACAGTTGAGAAAAAATCAGAAGCAAAATTACCAACAAAGTATGGAACCTTTACTATTTCTGCTTTCCAAAATATCCATACAGAAGAAGTACACATTGCTCTTAGCATGGGAGAATTTAAAGAAGATGAAGCAATTCTTTGTAGAGTACATTCTAAATGTTTAACAGGTGATGTATTTGGCTCTTGTAAATGTGATTGCGGGGAACAATTAGAAATGGCATTGCATCTAATTGCAAAAGAGAAAAAGGGAATTATTTTATATATGGAACAAGAAGGAAGAGGACTTGGAATCATAAATAAAATCAAAGCTTATAAATTGCAAGAAGAAGGATTAGACACGGTAGAGGCAAATGAAAGACTGGGATTTGCTCCAGATTTGAGAAATTATAAAGATGCGGCAGAAATATTAAAGGATTTTGGTATTCATAAAATTAAACTTTTAACTAATAATCCTGCTAAATTAGAGGGACTTACTAAGTATGGAATTGACATTGCTGAAAGATTAAAAATAGAAGTAAATCCAAATGATGTTGATATTCATTACTTAATGACAAAACAGGAAAAAATGGGTCATATGACAGACTATCATTTAAAAAATAATTAAAAAGAAAGGAAGGAAAAAAATGAAAGTATTAGAAGGAAATGTGGTAGGAAGCAAAATTAAGATAGGAATGGTTGCTTCAAGATTTAATGAATTTATTGTTTCAAAACTTGTAGGAGGTGCAGAAGACGCATTAGTAAGACATGGTGTAAAAACAGATGATATTGAACTTGCTTGGGTTCCTGGTTCTTTCGAAATTCCTGTTATTGCACAAAAAATGGCAGAAAGCAACAAATACGATGCTATTATTGCTTTAGGAGCTGTTATAAAAGGCTCAACAGACCATTATGATTATGTATGTGCAGAGGTAAGTAAAGGAATCGCAACAGTAGGAATGAAAACTGGCATACCTGTTTTATTTGGAGTTTTGACAACAGATAATATTGAACAAGCAATTGAAAGAGCTGGAACAAAGGCCGGAAACAAAGGATATGATGTAGCTTGTTCTGCCATCGAAATGGTTAATTTAATAAAAAATCTATAAATTGTTAAAAGAATAGGTTAAACCTATTCTTTTTCTTCTTTTAATTCGATATATAATTCAGCTATCGTCGCTGCATTATATGGATTCACATATAATACACTTAATAGACCAAAAGTTAATACTGATAAGAAATTCCATCCAAAAAAAGACATATCTAAAATAAATGTTTTCCATTTATTTCCCTTCATCATTTGTTTCGAACGTACAAATGCTTCTTTTCTTTTTATATTAGGATTTTCTGCTAAAATATAAGGTATCATTCTATATTCATATGTTTTTATGACTCCACCAATTATCGTTAAATACCAAAGTGCATTATATACATTTCGTAGAAACATAATAATAGCTACATTAAGCCAATGCTCTTTTTGAAAAATTTCTCCTACTACTCCAATTTTGGTATTACTTCCTTTTCTTGCTTTTAAGAAGTACCTTTTCCCTCCTACAATTAATGGGTCAGCTACTAATATAGTGAAGGCTAGTGCTAAAGCTGCTCCAATAGAAAGGATTACTCCTAATCGTGTCTGATTGATATGAAATGATGTAACAGCATCCCATATTTTAAAAATATATTTTTGTGATTTCATGGCACTATTTAGGTTGGCCTCTATTGCCTCAAATATCTTCATTTGTGTTTCATTTAGCGTTTCTGTAAAGTTTTCTTCCCTTTCATTATTTACAATATAATTAGGGTCCATAGAATCTTCTGATTGCCATATGCCTATAATGGAAGTCCCAAATTCTCCTGTGAATAAAGCAATTAAAAAACATACCACAATAGCCGTCCAATAATTTTTATGAACAACTTTTTTGGCTTTATCTTTTAGTTCTTTCCTGTTCCACATAGTTTTTTCTCCTCTAATTTATACTTCTTTTATTATAAACTACTTTTTCTCTCTTAGCAAGTGAAGTGAGTGAATTTCCTTATTATTTAATAACGATTCAAAAGTAATATCCTTTTTATTTAAAAAGTTTATCTATTTTTTATGAAGTAACAATTCGAGGGGACCAGCAAGAATACAGTCTGTTATGTAATTACAGACTGTTCGATGCTGGGAGTTACAAATAAAAAATAGATAAACTTTTATAAAGAAACCATAAGAATCTTAAAACATTACATTATTTAAGCAAAGCCCTATATTTCTTATAATCTGGTAGATATTTTCCTACTAAAGCCCAAAAATCTTTTGAGTGATTCATATATTTCAAATGACACATTTCATGTAAAATCACATATTCTATTATCTTTTCTTCCTTTAAGGCTAGTTTTTTATTAATGGTAATATTTCTATTACTAGAACAACTCCCCCATGCATATTTAATTTCTCTAATTCTTACCTTGTTTGGTGTTTCTTGTAATAGTTTACTATATTTTTCTATGTTACTTTTTACTAACCTTTCCAATTTTTCTACATCCTTTTGCTCTATCATTTCTGTTTCTTTGGATTGCTCTTGCTCTTCTTTTATTTTTTGATTAATCCATTTTGACTTTTTGGTTACAAAATCATGAATGTACTTATCTTTTAATCGCATCGGTGCTTTTACGATTACTTTTCCATTTTTAATATAAATATATAGATTTTTTATTTTTAATCTTTTTACCTCATATGGTATAATTTCGTATTCCATTTTTATCTCCTATTATTCTATATCTTTTAATTTTAACATATTACTTACATTCATTTTTCCTGCTCTTGTAATAGTATTATAACCATATTTTTCTTTTAATGTATCTATTGCTTGGTCTAGCTTTTCTTGCTTTTCATTTTTCTCATTTTTAAAAAGTGACAATTGTTGTTCTTCTTTTCCTATTAAATTATCTACTCTTACTCCTATTAGTCGGATTGGCCTTCCCTTTTGGTACATTTCTTCTAATAGTCCTTTGGCCTTTTGATAAATTTCCTTAGTAGCTGAAGTTGGAATTAACAATTTTCCTTGGTGTGAAGTGTCTTCAAAGTCTTTGGTTCGTAATTGTACATTTACTGTATTAGCTAATAAATTATATTTTCTTAATCGATAAGTTACTTGCTCCGTTAGTGCTAATAAGATTTCTTCTAACTTTTTTATGTCTGAAACATTTTCTGGTAAGGTAATAGAATTACCGATTCCTTTTGGCAATTCTTTTTCGTATTTAACTTCTGAATTATCAATTCCATTGGCGTATTCCCACATCATAATACCATGCTTTCCAAATTTCTTTTCTAGCATTTTTGAATCTGCTGTCGCTAAATCTCCAATTGTTTTTATTTGTAAATTGAGTAGTTTAGGAACTGTCTTTTTTCCTAGCATAAATAGCTCTGAAATTGGTAATGGCCACATTTTTTTCTCTATTTCTTCTTGATATAAAGTATGTATTTTATCTGGTTTCGTAAAATCTGAAGCCATTTTTGCTAATAGTTCATTATGAGCCACTCCTATATTGACAGTAAACCCTAATTCTTCTTTTACTCTCTTCCTAATTTCTTTTGCTTTGTTTATTAAGGTATCTTTCATTAAATAATTAGTCATATCTAAAAAGCACTCATCTATACTAAATCTCTCTATTTTATCTGTATATTGTAATAATAGATGGTATAAATCATTTGAATATTTTTTATATATAGTAAAGTTAGATTGATAAATTTGTAACCCTGGACATTTTATTTTTGCTTGATATATTGTTTCTGCTGTTTTTATTCCGCATTCTTTTGCTTTCATGCTTTTGGCTAATACAATTCCAGACCTTTTGGATTCGTCTCCTCCTATAATGGCTGGTATTTCTCTGATATCTATATGGCTCCCTTGTTTTAGCATTTCTACTGCTGTCCAGCTTAAAAATGCATTATTAACATCTATATGTAATATTTGTTTTTCCATAATATCACCTGTTTTATTATAGAATTTTTGTTTGCATTTGTCAAGATTATTTATCTTTACCTTTTATCCTATAAAAAAGAAAAAAGCTGGTATTTGAAGTGAAGTAACCATCTTTTTTCTCTAAAATCAAATTTATACTTTGTTATTTAATTGTGCTATCCTATATAATCGGATTATCTTTCTAATTTCCTTTTTTGTACTATATAGGTTATCTTACTGATAAAAGATGCTGGCAAAAGTTTTGCTCCTATTTTTGCTAACTTCACATCTATACCTGGAATGATATAAAATTTACCTTTCTCCATCTTTTTAATCGCATATTTGGCTATTACCATACTGTTAGCTTCTCTCATATGGAATTTTACATTAGCAACTTTGTCAAAATTAGTTTTTACCGGACCTGGACATAGCAAACAAATCTGTACATTTGATTTTTCCTTTTTTAATTCTTCTCTTATCCCTTCCGATATTCTCACAATATAAGCTTTTGTCGCATAATAAGTTGCCATTAATGGACCTGGCATAAAACCAGCAATAGAAGCTACATTTAATATTTTGCCACTATCTTTTTTCTTCATATCCATTAAATATAATTTCATTAAAATATGGTAAGCTGTTATATTGGTTTTTATCATACTAATTTCTTTATCTAATGAAGTCTTTGTAAAATTTCCACAATCTCCAAATCCAGCATTATTAATTAAAATATCCACATTTTGTACTTTATTGTGAAGCTCTTTACAATTCTCTTCTATTGATAAATCCATTGGTATACTTTCTACCTGAATTTGATTTTTTTCTTTTAATTCTTCTGCTAGTTTTTTCAATGGCTCTTCATTTCTAGCTACTAATACTAAATTATATCCTTTCGCAACAAGCACTCTTGCCATATCTCTTCCTATTCCTGAAGATGCTCCTGTTATTAAAGCTTTCAACTCATCACCTCTTTTGTTGCTTTTATCTAATAAGGAATGTGTTTAATCCCTTCTAAATTTATTGATAACAATTCCAACCCCATGAACAATTTGTGTTGATTTACTATTAGCAATTCCTTTTCCTAAAGCTTTTCCTCCTACTGTCAACGATGCTACCAATGCACTTAATAAAAATTGTAAGTCAAACTGCAATCCAAATTGTTCTGTTATTTTCATAGCTATTAACGCACTTATTGCCCCACTTAATACTCCACAAATATCACCAATTACGTCTGCACATATGTTAGCTACTTTTGGTGCATTTCTGATTAATTTGATAGAATCTTTGGAACCTTTTACCTTTTTAGTCGCTTTAGCGTGAAACTCGTGCTCATTCGCGACCGTTACAGCCACTCCTATAATATCAAAAAAAATTCCCACTCCTATTACTAGTATTAATATTAATATCGCTGACGCTAAATTAAGATGTGATACACCATTGGCTGATATGTATGAAAATATCATAGATAATATAAATGTGGCAATAAACACTTCTATAAACCACTTAATATTCGAGTGCTCTTTACTCTCTTTCTTGTTATTCATTTTAATCTTTAATCCTTTCTTTCTGAAACAGAAAGGGACAGGTTTTGTTTGTTTCATAGTTTTTGTCGTTTTTTGGTTCAACTTTTTGTTGCTCCTTTTTCGACATTTTTCTACATAATTTATGAAACAAACAAAACCTGTCCCTTCTTGTTTCTTTTTCGATTGTTAGATGGTAAAAGCCTAAGTAAATTTTACAGTTTAGGTCTGGTTGAATTTCTCTATTTCCCGCTTAGCATTACTGCTGTAGCCGTTTCCGTTTAAGGGAAATATCTATTATAGTTTCATAGACACCAGATCGCCACTCAAATCTGTACCTTAATCCCTAGACTTCCTTAGCTATTTTTCATAGCAAACATTCTAGAAGTTTTCCTTAACATACATTTAGGTCTTTACTAGTCTTTTTTGCAAAAGCAATTTCATAATCTAAAAATAAAATTTATTTGGCCAAAATCAATCTTATTTTTGTTAAGATAATCCCAATACCTTCACTCAAGACAGGCTACTCTATGTATTTCGTGTCTTGGCACTCAACATAGGTTTTACTTAAACTTTGTTTAAGCCTCCGCGAAACCAGGGAGTTCATATGTATGCCATTACATAATACCCTAATTTCTTTACTCCCTGCCTACACACAAAACTGGCATTTCGCGCATAAACAAGAAACTTCAACGATGTGCCCTTTAGTGGATTTTTAGCCCCACCCTCGTAAAGCTTGTATGACTAGAATAATGCACCATCGATATATATTATACAGTTTTTGGTTAAATATTCCAAATTTCTTTTCCGTTTGTTTTCGTCTTTTTTGGCTTTTTCCAGTCAATTTTGTTTCTTGCTTTTATCCTAATCCTCATTTTTTCTTGTCTTATCTCGTTTTTTCTTCTGTTTTTACCTATATATGTTTTCTAATTTCATCATATATTTCTTCATGGATATTTTCAATGCTTCTTATTTGATTGTCTTTTACACATTGCACTTCATACCAATTATAATCTTTAGCCACATCACAGGCTGCGTGATAACTATCTATTAAATGACTTTTATCACTTTCATGAATGTCTTTTTGTGTATCATGTGTAAATTTATTTTCTCTGTTTTCCATTAATTCGATAGATTTTTCAACTGGCATGTTTAAGAAAAATACTTCTGTTGGAACTGGCAAGCCATATAAATTAAATTCAAAATCCCATAACCAATCCAAAAATTTCTTTCTTTCTTCTTTGTTTTCTATTTTTCCAGCTTGATGTACCATATTAGCAGTAGTATATCTATCTGCTAATATAATTCCTCCGTTTTCATAGTAATCTTGATAACCAGTTTGAAAGGTTGCATATCGGTCAGCAGCATAGAATGTTGAAGCAATATAAGGGCTAATTTTTTTAGCATCTTTTCCAAATTCTCCTGACAAATACATTTTAACCAATGATGAACTTGGGCTATCATAATTAGGAAAACTTACTACTTTATATGCTATTCCCTCTTTTGTCAGTCTTTCTTTTAATTTCTCGAATTGCGTTTGTTTACCGCTTCCATCTGTTCCATCTATTACAAATAGTTTTCCCTTTTTCTTTTCTTTTTCTTCTTTTTTATTTGCTAACATTTTATTAATAGAAGCCAAAATATCTTCTGAATTTTCATCAAAATCATCTTTTACTAGATTAAACACTTTCTTCTTCTCCCTTTCTTTATCCCACTATTATACTAAAGATATAATAATTATCATACTGATATATAAAAATATACATAAGCAAACACCAATAATTCCTGTTATTAATCCTGCTTTAGCAATTTTACTTCCCGTTTTGTGTGTGCCTATTGCTCCAAAAATAATAGCTAAAATTCCTGTTGGTAAACTAATGTAATAGAAAATACAAGTACATATTGATATGATTCCTAATACTAAACTACTAATTCCTAATGCGGTTCTTTTTTTCATTTCCTCTTCCATTTTAATTCTCCTTTACTTATTTTTACTTTTTTTATTGTTCTTCTTATC
>CANEFU010000039.1 GCA_947426875.1 uncultured Clostridium sp. | reverse complement strand
TTTATTAAACGATATTATTTTAATATTACTTTGGGGAATTCCTGTAATACAAGGGAATTTTAAATTACTGCCTATTTTAATAGATTCTATCGTGTTATTTATAAACGATAGCTATGGATGGAAAAATTGGAATAAAGAAACTTAAAAGATTGTATAAATAAATTTTTTTGTTATATCAATTTAGGGAGGAAAGATGATGGATATTGTTAAATTATCTAGAGAGTTAATGTATGAACAAACACAGAAAAATAAAGCACCGGCTTGGCGATTAACAGAACTTTCTATATTAAAAGGAAAAGAATTAGCCAGAAAATATAATGAAAATGAAAGACTCATATTAACATCTTTATATTTAGCACATACTGTTTTTAGTCCTATATGGGCAGGAGATATCCAAAAAAATCATACTAAATTAAGCTCAGAATTTGCAAAGAAATATTTAGAAGAATGGAAAGTTTCTTCCAATGAGCAAAAAATAATTTTAAATGCTATTGAAGCACATCATAATCAGATAAGAACAGAAACAAAAATTGCTGAAATAGTTAAAAATGCAGAATGTTTTAAATTTGTGACCCTAGAAGGCAGTTTGATATGGCTACATGAATTAGGTTTAAGACAAGTTGAATACGAGGAAGCAAAAGAAAAAGTAATAAAGAAAATGGAGCAAAAGAGAAAATTATTAACCTTAGAAGATTGCATAAAAGAGGCAGAGATAAATTGTCAAGAAATAAAAAAGTTATTTAGTTAAAATTACAATAGGAGGTATCTTTCAATGAAAATTACACTAGTTCAAATAGATTCACATGGAGAAAGAAAATGAAGAAAAAGCAATAAAATATATGAAGCAAGCAGTGGCTCAAAAAACAGATGTAATATGTTTATCAGAATCATTTGTCTATTGGGGAGAAGAATACAAACAAAGACAATGCACTTTAAAAGACATAGAAAAATATCAAAATTTTGCAAAAGAAAATAATGTTAATATTGTCCTTGGAAGTGTTTCTATTCGAAAGGAAGATTCCGAAAAAACAACCAATACCTGTTTTGTAATAAACAGAAGTGGAGAGATAGTACATAGATATGATAAGAAATATATGTATAAAGTAAATAAGGAAACGTTAAAGGTAGATGAAACCAAAAGAACAATTCCACGGAAAAACAAATGGAATATTTGAATTAGAAGGAATAAAAATGGGAGTAGGAATCTGCTTTGATTTAAGATACCCAGAATATTTTAGAGAATTAATAAAAGAAGGGGCAGAAATAATATTTTTGCCATCACACTTTAGAAAATCAACAGGGGAAACAGCTTGGAAGATATTAACGAGAGCAAGAGCAATTGAGAATCAAGTATATTTTTGTGCCTGTAATCAAACAGGAGGAGCAACCTGTGGAAATACACAAATCATAGCATTTAATGGGGAAATCCTTTCCAAAATAGAACAAGAGGAAGGAATCATAACACAAGAACTAGATTTAAAAAAACAAAGAAAATATAGGAAGGAATTTCCGGTATTAGAACAAATGAAATAGAAAGCTACATAAGGAAGTAAAAATAGATTGGGTTGAGAAGATGGAAGAAAAAGAATTAATGAGAAAAATGAGAATGCCAATAATTAAATGGTATCAACAAAATAAAAGAGAATTACCATGGAGAAAAGAAAAAGAGCCATATCATATATGGCTCTCTGAAATTATGCTACAACAGACAAGAATTGAAGCAGTAAAGCAATATTATAAAAGATTTTTAGAACAATTACCGACCATTCAAGATTTAGCAGAAGTGGAAGAACAGGAATTATTAAAATTGTGGGAAGGATTAGGCTATTATAATCGTGCGAGAAACTTAAAAAAAGCGGCACAAGTCATACAAGAAAAATATAAGGGACAAATGCCAAAACATTATCAAGATTTAATAGCGTTACCAGGAATCGGTGAATATACAGCAGGAGCTATTAGTTCGATTGCCTATAATGAGCCAGTACCAGCAGTAGATGGAAATGTTCTTCGTGTGGTAAGTAGATTAATAGGAAGTAAAAAAGATGTATTGGATAATAAGACAAAAAAAGAATTCACACAAAAATTAAAAGAAATAATGCCAGAAGAAGCGGGAGATTTTAATGAGGGACTTATGGAATTAGGAGAGCTAATTTGTATCCCCAATGGAGAGCCTTTGTGTGAAAAATGCCCACTACAAGAAATTTGCGTAGCAAAAAGAGAAAAGTTAACAGCAGAAATTCCTGTACGTAATCAAAAAATAAAAAGAAAAAAAGAAGAAAAAACGGTATTTTTGCTTACTTATCAAAATAAAATAGCCATTCGAAAAAGGAAGGAAAAGGGTTTATTAGCTAACTTATATGAATTTCCGAATGTTGATAAAAAAATAACTAGAAAAGAAATAAAATCAATTTTGCAGAATTGGTTTTTAACAGGTGAGCAGGCAGAAAAAATAGGAGTGCATCATCATATTTTTTCTCATATAGAATGGGATATGATAGGATATAAAGTGAAAGTAAATGATACCAATCAGGAATTTATTTGGGTAGAGAAAGAAGAAATTTTAGAAAAATATCCTATACCGGGTGCTTTTGTGCCATTTCGTAAGAAAATCTAATCGAATAACTTTATTTTGGCCAACTTTCCCCTACTGTATTTCTATAAGGAGAATAAATTCCTCGGTTACCTTTCATAACGTTAACAAATTCTAAAACAAAATCCATAACAATACCCGAAAACAGGACCCTTTATGGATTTTGTTTAAGAATTTGGTAAACTATTCCAGTCACATTCGTCATTTATTCTCCTTATAGAAATGCAGTAGGGGAAGGTTTCAAAAAACAAAACTATTGTATTTTGAAAGAAGATAGTGTATAATAGGTTAGGTAAATGGAGCGGTATCGAAGTGGTCATAACGAGCTACACTGGAACTGTAGTAGTCGCGAAGAGCGGCCCGTGGGTTCGAATCCCACCCGCTCCGCCATATTAACTATTTAAAATCCAATTAATTATTTCATTTTTAATCATAAAATATTCTTTTTCTTCAAACTGCATATTAGAAATACAAAATTTTTTATTAGCAATATGACTACAAAATATACATTCATGTAAATTATTACAATCCTGAATAAAAAAAGAATTACTAATGCTATTTGAGCAAACGACATTATAACTATTGGTACAAGAATGAGAATCATCAACACGCAAGCAAAAGCCAGAATTGCCTGTCCTTTGTGAAGCAATCGTGAATTCACAGGTAGCACATCCGTCACAAAAAACTATATTTCTACATTCACGACAATCGGCACAATGAAAAGCATTTTCTGTCTTATAAATGGGGTCACATTGAGCCACGTTGATACAATCATATTGCCTTTCTGTAGTGGTATAATTAATTTTCTTCCAAATATCAATGACATCTTTCAGATTTTTTACATCTTGTTTGGGAAGTATCCAACCTTTTTGTCTATCATAAGTTCGCATATTGTTTTGCGTAATAAAAAGATTACTATGAATGCTTTCTGTCCAAGTTTCTTGTCCAGTAATACTATCCATTACTTTTTTGGGAAGTTTAATATCAAAGGCGAATTTAGAAAATACTGTTTCAAGTGGAAAAGGATTATCTTTTCCAAATATCATTTTAAAAGTATTATTAACAATTTCTGAGGCTTGCCTCTTATCCATGATTTTCTACCTTCTTTCTACCAGTGGATTGCGAATACATAATATCTATGAGAGTATCAACAGATTCGCCAATTTGGAAAGAAAAATTCTTTTTAGGGGTGATATTCATTTTAGATGTTTCTTCTGGTGGTTTAAATTCTTTTAGTAAAGGATTTGTTCTCAAAATTTGATTCATATGTCTTCTAGGAGAAGGGGTAAAATCCAAAGTTTTAGCTTTAAAAGCAGGAAGAGGAAATCCATTACTGCTAATTCTTACAATACATTCACGATTTTTTAATTCCGTTAGTAATTTTAATCTGATTCGATAAGAATTTCGTACAGCTACTTCCATATGCATATTATTTTCTAAAAGCATGGCATCCGATTTAGAAACACGGAAAACGTAAAAGTTATCAACATTGGCGAAAATGGCACTTCGTAAATTTTCACTAATTTGATGAAAATATTGTTGTATCAAAATGAGTGAAAGATTATATTTTCTTGCTTCTGCTAAAAATCTACTTAAGATAGGATTTTCCACTAAAGCTACTTCATCAATTACTAATACAATATGCTCTTCATAGCTATAAGATTGTATCAATTCTAAAAGCTGTTGCATAATTAATCCAGAAATTGTCTTCGTTACTTTTTGACCAAGGATGGCTTGGTCAAGTGAAAAAATAGTAAGAAAGTTCTGACTTACAATATCTTTTACTTGTGGTTTTAATCCTTCTTTTTGAAAAGCGGGAAGTAATGCCATTTCATCAACAAAAGCAATAATTGGTGCAATTGCTTCTTGGTAAGAATTAGATTTTAATTCATTAAATTCTGTCAAGAAGAAATTAACAATCCCTTCTGATAACTCTTTCTGCATTTGATGAATCAGATTATTTCGATAATCCATTTCTAAAATGACTTTTTTTAGATTAGCAAAAGTAAGACAATTGGCTTCCATTAATAAATGAACACTATGCCTTAGAACTCTCTCTAATCTGGAATTATATTGCTCAGCCATTAAGGTTTGGAATAGGGATAAAATTAGTTCAACAGAAGAAATAATATCCTTTTTTGGCGTGTTCATAAATAAATCGCTACTATTATCTAAACTTTTAAAGTCAATTACTTTCGTATTATCTAATCCGCCAATTTCTTTTTCTAAAGCAGCATGAGGGTCAATCACAACAACTTTGTAATTAGTGGAAAAAGATATGTTATTGTTAATATTAGAAATGATAGAACTTGCTAATTTGGATTTACCAGTTCCACTAGAGCCTATGATAATAGAATGATGGTCAAAGTCGAAATGATTTTGAGATAGATAATATTCTTCTGCTAAATAAGGGAAGGTATCTATTTTCAAAATAGCATTTTCTTTTTCACTGACTAATAATGGTAAAGCTTTTTGAATATCTAAATATTCATTTTCATATTTTAGGTAAAAGAAACGGTTATAAATGGAAAAGTCAATACTAAAAAGATAATGAGGGATGACTAGAAGAGCATTTCGTTTTATCCATTTTTTTCGATTTGCCTTTTCAAAAAACAAATGCGTTTTGGTTAAAAAGTGACTTTTTCGGTAACTCAAGATAGACATTTTAACTAATTTTAATTCTTGCTTACGAGAAGCTTCTACTTTATCAAAAATATCTAATAGATTTTTTTCTTTGTTGGTTACCAAAAAAGGTATTCCTTTTTTACTAGCCAAATCGAATAAATCATTTTCTGTTATATCTAATTTTTTAATCATAAAATCGCCTAAAGAATTAATAATAGGAGGTAAAATACGAGAAGTTTGACAATAAAAATGTACTTCATTTACCTCAATTTTGGCATATAATGACCAAGGTTTAAAAAGACCATTTAGCTTAGAAATGGCATTTAATAAAGCAAGCCATGAGGATGGCTCAACATGGTCAGTCGTTAATAAAATTTCTGATAGAATTGGTTCTTTCATACGATATTCCTCCTGCTTATATTGTAACAAAAGAATACAAAAAACAACTGACTTTTTTTCAATGAAAAAAGTCAGTTGTTAATCTTCAATGGGTACTAGAAAATCAGTAACATCATCATGATAATATTCTAGCTCTGGAAGAGGTCTAATGTTGTATTGACAACTTGGTAAGAAAGACAAATAGAATTTTTGTGACATTTCTTGAATTTGATTAGCTTCAGTAGAAGGAATATGAAAACATAGCCATTTACTTTTTGGGATAATATATTGAGTGAATTCTGGTATTGCTTTTTTATATAAAATCCAGTATTCTAAATGATTGGTTGTAAATCTATCATCTTGAATATCTTTATAAACAGTCATTCCATAATCAATTTCTCCATAGAGAGGAACGTATTTATGATACATTTACTGAAAAAAGAGAGGTACTTTTTTTCATATTTCTTGATGCGTGGTTGGAAAGCCTTTTCCATATAAAATTAACTCATCTTGCTCAATAATACTATATTCTATTTTTTCACTAGGTTCTGTTATTGTTTCATTAAAATGCAATTTAGGATATAATTTCAATTTTTCAGGATTCGTTTTTATTTGGCTTGGTTTGATACCATGAAATTTTTCAAAAGCTCTTGAAAAAGAAGTGGGGTTATCATAATGATAACGAAGTGCTACATCGATTATTTTAGCATTGGTCTTATATAAATAAAAACCGGCTTCTGATAATCTTCTTTTTCGTATATAATCAGAAACACTAATATTACAAAGCAATGAAAATAAGCTTTGCATGGTATATTCATTAACACCTAAAAATTGAGCCAATTTGGAATAAGAAATGGATTGTTCTAAATTTTGCTCAATATAAGTAATCATTTCATTTAAGGATTGATAGATATTCATAGGTTTCTGATTCCTTTCTTTCATATGTTTACATTATACTACAAATTTCTTGTTTTGTATATATGGTAAAGCTAAGAAAAATGTGATATAATAGGAAGGAATTTTGGAAAAGGAATGATAGAAAATGGAAAAGATAATCATGCTAGGAACAGGACATGCCATGACATTAGATTGTTTTAATACTTGCTTTGTTTTACAAAATAATAGGCAAGAAAACATTTTAGTTGATACAGGAGGCGGTTTACAAATTATAAAGCAATTCTTAATCTATATATGCATTCAGAATTAGAAGAAACAGTAAGAAAAATAATATTTGAGTTATTATCAGAAAGATTTACCAAATGGATAGATAATAGAATTATTTTTCATATAGTAGAAGATAAACAAGAAGTAAAAATGTTAAATTATTCGATTAAATTTTTAGATATCTATGCTGAAAAAGTAAGACAGTTTGGATTTAAAACTACCTTAGAAAATGGAAAAGAATTGGTGTTTTTAGGGGATGAAACTTTTAAGGAACCACTAAGGGAAGAAGTAGAAGAGGTAGATTGGCTTTTACACGAAGCTTTTTGTATGGATTCAGAAGCAGACTTATATAAGCCATATGAGAAAAAGCATTCTACTGTAAAAACAGCGGCTCAAATAGCAGAAAGTTTAAAAGTAAAAAATTTATTGTTATATCATGAAAATGATAACGATTTAGAGAATAGAAAAAGTCGTTATACCAAAGAAGCAGAAGAATATTTTAGTGGCAATATTTATGTACCAGATGATTTAGAGGTAATTGAATTATAAAAGGGAACTTTTAGTAGGTGATAAAAAATGAAAATAGGTTTTACAATAGGGAAATTTGCTCCCTTGCACAAAGGACATCAGTATTTAATCGAAAAGGGATTAAAAGAGATGGATAAATTTTATGTCATTATATATGAAACTCAAGTGACTGAAGTACCACTTGAAACAAGAGGAAGTTGGATTCAACAAATTTATCCAGAAGTAAACTTGTTATATGCCAAAAATCCACCAAGTCAATATGGTTTAGATGAAGAAAGTGTAAAAATACAAACAGATTACTTAAGAGAACTAGTAAAGGATATAGAAGTAACTCATTTTTACAATAGTGAGCCATATGGTAAATTTGTGGCAAGAGATTTAGAAATAGAAGAAGTACAAGTAGATAGAAAAAGAATAAAATATCCGATAAGTGGAACAGATATTAGAAATAATGTAAAAGAAAATGAAGAATATATAGAAGATATAGTATATAAGGATATAAAAAAAGTTTAGAAGTTTTATTCTAAGCTTTTTTATGTTATCTTCATAGAAACTTTAAGAAAAATTAAGAAAAAATCAATATACTTTTGTTTCGTGGTATGGTAAAATCAAAAAAAGAAATTTAGGAGCCACCTTAAATTTCTAAGGAGAAAGGAGAAAAAATGGAAAAGACAGTGTTAAAGTGCGAAAACTTAAATAAAAAATTTGGCAAAAAGCAAATTTTAGAAAATGTTTCTTTTCAAATTCAAGAAGGAGATATTTTAGGTTTTATTGGTCCAAATGGAGCAGGAAAAACGACGACTATAAAATTGATATTAGGCTTACAAAGTATAACAGGAGGAAAAGTTAGCATCAATGGTTATGATATTGAAGGACAATTTACAAAAGCAATTGAAAAAGTAGGAGCGATTGTAGAGAATCCAGATTTATATATGTATTTATCTGGTTATGAAAATTTGAAATTGATAGCTAATTTGTATCAAGGAATTGACGCAAAAAGAATTGACGAGGTAGTAGGATTAGTTAAATTGGAGAATAGAATCAAAGATAAAGTTTCAAAGTATTCATTAGGAATGAGGCAAAGATTAGGGATTGCACAGGCAATTTTACATAGACCTAATTTGCTAATTTTAGATGAACCGACTAATGGATTGGACCCAGAGGGAATTAAAGAAATGAGAGAGCTTCTGGTAGAATTAGCCCAAAAGGAGAAAATGGCAATTTTAATATCGAGTCATAATTTAGCAGAGTTAGATAATTTATGTAACAAAGTATGTATTATCAAGAACGGAAAAATTATTGAAACAAGTGATATTTCTGACATAAAAAAGG
>CANEFU010000038.1 GCA_947426875.1 uncultured Clostridium sp. | reverse complement strand
GAATATACTTCTGGTAATTTAGCCTCTCATATATTAGGATATGCTGGAAAAATCAGTAGTGAAGAGTATGAAAGTAGAAAAAATTATTATAGTAGAAATGATATTATAGGAAAAACAGGAATTGAAAACGTATTAGAAGAATATTTAAAAGGAAAAAATGGAGTTAAGCAAATTGATATGGCAGTTGACGGAACAACTACGGCAGAGTATATTGCAGAAGAAGCGATAGCAGGTTCAGATGTAGTACTTACCATCGATGCGAATTTACAAAAAATTGCGGAAAATGCCTTATCCTCTAATATACAGAAAATAGCATCTGGAGGTTTTGGAAAAGCATATAATGCTAAAGCGGGAGCCTGTGTTGTTATGAATGTTAACTCCGGAGAAGTGCTAGCTATGGCAAGTTATCCAGACTACAATCCTGCAGATTTTGTGGGAGGAATTAGTACAGAAGCTTGGAATAATTATACAAATAACGAATCCAAACCACTTGTCAACAAAGCAACACAAAATTCTTATTCACCAGGTTCTACTTTTAAAATGGTAACAGCGATAGCAGGTTTGGAATCAGGAGTGATTAATTTAAATACAAAAATTAATGATACAGGTGTTTATACGAAATATAGAGATTTTCAACCAAGATGTTGGGTTTATACAGACTATCATAGGGGACATGGATACTTAAATGTTTCAGAAGCAATTGAAAAATCTTGTAACTATTTCTTCTATGAAACTTCAGACAGAATGGGAATTGACAATTTAGTAAGATTTGCTAAATATTTTGGTTTAGGAGCAAAAACAGGAATAGAGCTACAAAGTGAAACGGCAGGAGTGTTAGCCAGCAAAGAAACAAAACCACAATTGCATCCAAATGAGCCTTACTGGAGTTCAGGAAACACCTTACAGGCAGCAATCGGTCAAAGTGATAACGAATTTAGTCCACTACAAATGGCAAGATACATAAGCATGTTAGCCAATGGAGGAAAAAAGATAGATGTTAGTATCGTAAAAACCATTCGAAATGCAGATGGTTCAGAAGCATCAAGAGAAGAAATCAATCAATTTGTAAATAAAAAGTTAGGACTAGAGGAAGATAATACAGAAAATATAGAAATCAATCAAAGCTACCTAAAAGCGGTATTACAAGGAATGCAATCCGTTACTAGCGACACAGGAGGAACTGCTTATGTTAGGTTTAAAGATTTCAATATCAGTGTAGGAGGTAAAACAGGTTCAGCAGAAGCACCAAACAATCAAGTTCATGCCTGGTTTGTTGGTTTTGCACCATTTGAAAATCCAGAAATTGCAATTGTCGTTATGGTAGAAAATGGAGGACATGGAAACTATACGGCAGAGGTGGTAAGAGATATTATGGCAGAATATTTTGGTATGAATACACAAAATGTAGAAGAAGATATGGGGGCAACACCATACGTAGAAATTATGAGATAATAGTTTGAAAGGAAGTAAAAATGAGAAATTGTGTTAGTGTTAATTTAAAAAAAGACCAAATTGTAATCAAATTAAATGAAGAAACAGAACAAGCAGAAATTATAGAAACACTAAAGAAAAAATTAAATGAATTAAAAAAATTATACAAAGAAGAAAAGACACCTATCTTAGTAACGGGTAAAATTTTAAAAAATAAAGAAATTGATGAAATACAACAATTAATTAAAAGCAAAATTGATGTAGAAATCGACTTTGACATGCCAAAAACACTAGGACTACATAGTATAAAAAAGACGTTTGAAAAAAACATAGCGGTATCAGAAACGAAATTTCATAGAGGTTCTTTACGCTCTGGACAAAAAATGGAAGCAGAAGGGAGCTTAGTCATTATTGGGGATGTTAATTCAGGAGCAGAAGTAATAGCTGCTGACAATATTATTGTATTAGGTGCTTTAAGAGGATTAGCACATGCGGGTGCAAAAGGAAATAAACAAGCTATTATAGCAGCAGGACTAGTTGATACGGTACAAATTAGAATTGCCAATGTGGTAAAGGAAATTAATCGTGATGAAGAACCTATGCATAAACAAGCTTACGTAAGTGTTGACAATGATGAAATCATCATAGAATAACGTAAGAAAATGCTGTGATTTAGGATAATAGAAGAAGAATTAAAGCAATGAACAGCATTTCATCTTGTACGCCTTCTTGATACAAGAAAAATAATAAACCAAGAATAATAATGTCATCTAGGAATAATTGGATACCTAATATCTCAAAAATTGGCTCTTCCATATCAGTAAAAAGAGGATTTTTGAAAAGAACGGGACCAAAAGAATAAGACCTAGATGATTTTTCTTTTTGTACATCAGAAGGAGAAGGCTCAGGGGGGATTTTGTCCTTTTCAGAATAATGCTGGTTTACATCAGAGGGATTTCTAAAATTTGTAGTTGAATATGGTCTATAATATCTATAATAATGATTATAAAAACTAGCCATTGTGAGGATTCTCCTTATTATTATCTTTTAACAAATCAGCAATTTTAGCAACATTTAATAAATTAGCATATTGGTCTACTTTTCCTTTTCTTTCTTCACGTAAATAGGGTTTTAGGGAATACAGTAAATTCGACCTAGGGTCATTAGAAGAATTTAATTTATCCATAACAGATTTCATTTTCATAATCGTATTCATATCAATTTGACTAAAGTCAAAATTACCAGAGCCAGAATTGCCAGAATGACTAGAATTGTTAGAATTATTAGAAGAATTTTGCCCATTTTGGGACATCATGGAAGAAAAGTTTTGTAACATTTCAGGAGGAATTTGAGAAATTACATCATTCAATTCTCCCTTATTCATCATATCTTTTAATTTGTTAACCGTATTTTCATCAAAATTTATATTATTCAAACCAATCACCTCTTTACTAGTATATGAAAAGGGGAATAAAAATTGACTAGATTCAATAAGAAAATAGAAAAAAGAAAAATTGACATAAAAAGTTATTTTTGCCAGAAAACCATTGAAAAATTAATGAAAACGGTGTATAATAATAAGGAGTGAATGTAAATATTACAAATTGTAACAAAAAAATAATATTTATATAAAAAAAAAACCAAAATAACGAAGCCGTAAGGCAGTAAACGTCATAAAAACAAAAGCAAAAAAATAGGGATTGATTATTGTAACACAAGCCTATATAATAAAATAGAAGAATTATAAGGAGGATACTATGAAAAATAGGATTTTTAAAGTAAGTATTATTTTAGCAATGATTTTAACGATGACCATGTCAAACTTTTTGTTGGTAGGTTATAGTTTAATCAGTTATGCAGTAGATGAGGTAACAACGAATCATCAAAATGTGGAATTTAAAGCATATAAGAAAGATGATACCACATTGTCGATGGAAATAAGTGTGAAAGAAGATGGCTATTTTAATGGAAAAATTACCCTAGAAGAAGGTAATGTTGCATTAAAAACATCAAATAGTGAATATGTAAATAAAATAGAAGGTAATACCATTACTTTAAATCAAATTAATAAAGGAGTAACGGCAGTAATTGATGTTGCAATAGAGCCTGTTAAAGAGGAAAGATACAATGCAGCTTTATTAAACATGGAAAATAAATTAAGTTTATCTGGAATTTATAGAGATAGCTCAGAAAAAAATAAAGAAATAACTGCTACAAGAATGGTTACTTATCAAATGCCAGAAAACAATACCCAAGAAAATGTAGAAAGCAGAAATGAAATCATTACCAATAAAATAGTAACCGTAAATGGAGAAGAAAAACGAGTGATACAAATAGCAATGAAGAAAGGACTAAAAGAAAATAACTATCCAATCAAGAGCATAGAAACTAAGGTAATAGCACCAGAAGCAAATGGAAAATATCCAAAAGTAGAAGTAACGACAGATTTTAATACTATGACAGCTTATAATTGGGAGCAAAAAAATAATGAAATCCTATTAACTTTAAAAAATGAGCCAAATGATGAAAACAAAATATTATGGGCTAATAAAGGGGTAGAAAATACAATTGTAACACTTATATACGATAAAGAAGTAGAATTAAACAACTCAGAAATCAAAATGGATGACAAAATTATCTTACATAATAACAAAGAATTAGTTGCTTCCAATACATTAAGTATGAATAGCGAAGAAAAAGATTCTATTGTTCAAGTAGCAGCAGAAAATACAGAATCTGTTATTTATAAAGGAAAATTATATGCAGGAATCGATAGAGAATATGAAAGCAAAACAAGAATAAAAGTTAATTTAGCAAGTGCAGTAGAAAACATTCATATAGAAGAAAAACCAGTAGCAAATGTAAATTATCGAGCTACTACCATCAATAAAGCAAAAATGTTAGAAATATTAGGAGAAGAAGGAAGTATAAAAATATCCAATGCTTCTTCAGGAGTAATTGCCATTATAACGAAAGATACACCAGATACCAATGGAGATATCACCATTCCATATAATGGAGAAATAGCAGATATAATAGTAGAAACATCTGCACCTCAAAAAGCTGGAACATTAGAATTAATAAACAAAAAAGTGATGAAAGCAGCTAATATAGAAAATATAGCTAACATAGAAAGCCATATAACAGTTTCTTATCAACAAGGAATCATAGCAGAAAGTATAGCTAATATAGAATTAAAAGAACCAACAACAGAAGCAACACTTTCAATTAACAAAAACAACTTATCCACACTAAGTACCAATAATGTGGAAATTAATGCGATTTTAAAATCAGTGAAAGAAGAAAACGACTTATATAAAAATCCTAAATTGCAAATTATTTTACCACAAGAAGTAGCAGATATTAAAGTAAATAGCATTAATAAATTATATGCAGATGAATTTCAATTCCAAACAACTAGATTAACAGAAGTACCTAATGTAGGAAAAGTAGTAGAAATAGAACTTTTAGGAGAACAAAAAAACTATTTGAATGAAATTAGTCAAGGAATTCAAATTATTATTAATGCAGATATAACATTTAATAAAACAATACCTACTAAAAATGCTAGTATTGTTATGAAATATACAAATGAAAATGGGCAACAAGCAGAATATGAAACCAAAGCAGATTTTAATATTGCATCTAAATATGGTGTTTTAGTATATAGTAAGGTAAATGGTTATAACGAAGAAAATACAGTATTAGAATCAACTTCTAGTGAAAATGTAAAAGGAGCATTAGACGTTGTAGGAACTGAAAAAGTTGTTACCATAGAAAGAACGATAGTAAACAATTATGAAGAAGCTATTAACAACGTAGAATTGATTGGTACGATTCCAGAAATGGGAGAAGAGAAAATCAATGGAGAAACTTTAAAAAGTACATTTGTAGCAAGTTTAGAAAAAGTAGCTATGAATAGAGAAGACGCTAAAATTTACTATTCAGAAAATGGGCAAGACTGGGAAGAAACCATAGAAGACATGACAAAAGTAAAAGTGTATAAAATAGAATTACAAGATAAGACTATTAAACCAGGAGAAGTAGCAACCATTTCTTATCAATTGAAATTACCAGGAAACTTATCTTTTGACCAAAGTACCTATGAAAAACTAAAAGTAGCATATCAATACAAAGAACAAACAATTGACGAAGATTATGCAACTTATTTATCAACTAGCAATAATAATCATATACCAAAAGTAACAAAACAAGAAAAAGCAAATAAATATGG
This sequence comes from uncultured Clostridium sp., assembly GCA_947426875.1. Taxonomy (GTDB): domain Bacteria; phylum Bacillota; class Clostridia; order TANB77; family CAG-508; genus CAG-269. The sequence goes on along the minus strand of CANEFU010000038.1, from coordinate 3,049 downwards.
TCGATTAGTAACAAGTGCTGTTTCAGGAGGTCAAGAATTACAAGACAAACAAGAGATATATGAAGGACAGACAGTAAAAGAAACCATTACATTAATAAATGATACAGAAAACGACTTGAACCATATAAAAATAACAGCAAAACAAGATAATGCTATCTTCTATACAAAGAAAGTAACCCAAGAAATGGATACACAAACAGGAGGACAAATGGATGTTACAAGAATTGTAGAAGATGAAAGTATAGAACAAAAAGAATTCACAATAGAAACTTTGAAAAAGGGAGAAAGTAAAACTTTTGAATATCAATTTTCTGTTAAAGAAAAAGCAGGAGAAGAAACAAAAGGAACAGTTGTATTAGAAGCAGAAGGAATAGAAACACAAACCATGACAACCTTAACGAATCCAATCAAAGAAGCAAAATTAAAACTAAATGTAAGCTGTAACTATAATGAAGAAAGAATAATTGTAGCAGACTCTACATTACCAATTACTTTATCAGCTAAAAATATTAGTGATAAAGAATTAAAAGATGTGGTATTAGAGCTACCAATACCAGAAGAAACAGAGATAGATGAATTAAGCATAAAAGAAAGCGAAAAATTCACTTATTTAGGAACAGCAAATCGAGTAGCTAAATTTAAAATTAATAGTATGCAACCAGAAGAACAAATAGATATTATTGTAAGTTTAGAAACAAAAGACTTAGAAGAAAAAGTAAAACAAATTGACTTATTCATACAATCAAAAGTAAATAATGAAACTTATATTTCAAATGAGCTAAGCAAAAATATTGTACAAGAAAAATTAGATATTACTATGATACAAACGGGAAGCATAGAAGGGAAAGAAGTAGCAACAGGAGATAAATTAACCTATACAACAATCATTAAAAATGCAAGTGCCAATGGACAATCTATTCAAATAATTGATAATGTGCCATATGCAGCCGTTATTCAAAAAGCTTATATAGTAAAAGATGAAAAAGAAATACCAATCGAAGAAATCGAAGACAACGAAATTGATACAGAAGTAACAATAGAAGGAAATTCAGAAATTAAATTCATCATCGAAACTATAATAGATGAAAAGTTAGCACAATCTAAACAATTAACTAACATGGTAGAAGTAAATGCTTATAGCCAATATTTAGAATCTAATAAAGTAACCTATCAATTAACCAACGTGCCAGAAGATAAAGAAATACAAAATGAAATTTCAGGAAAAGTATGGTTAGATGAAAACAAAAATGGACAAAAAGAAGCAAGCGAGGAAGCTTTCAAAGATGTAGTGGTAAAAGCAATGGATACTGCTAATAGTAATATAGTAAAAGAAACCAAAACAGACAGCGAAGGTAATTACGAATTTACACAATTGCCAAATGGAAAATACATGATAATAGTAGAATACGATAACCAATTATATTCATTAACTGAATATAGAAAAGAAGGAATTAGCGAAGACGAAAATTCAGATGCTGTTCAAAAAGAAATAAATGGACAAAGAGTAGCCGTAACAGATGAAATAGAAGTTAACAATAATAACACAACGAATATTGATGTTGGATTAATCAAAAATGTAATATTTGATTTAAAACTAGATAAATACTTAAACCGAGTTATTGTACAAAATGCGGGAGGAACAAGAACAGTTGAGTACAACAAAGAAAAATTAGGAAAAGTAGAAATCGATGCAAAACAAGTTAACAATGCAACAGTATTAGTTGAATATGGTATAGACATTACTAATGAGGGAGAAATTCCAGGGTATGCAAGTGAAATTGTAGACCATATGCCAAATGACTTTAAATTCAATTCAGAGCTTAATAAATCATGGTATACAACAGATGGAAAAGATATCCGCAATATTACATTAGCAAATGAAATTATCTATCCAGGACAAACTAAAACAATAACTATAACATTAATCAAAACGATGACACAAAACAATGCAGGAACAGCTGTTAACACAGCAGAAATTGCAAAAGCAACGAATGAACAATTAATAGAAGATATGGATTCAAAACCAGGAAATAATGCTAGTAACGAAGATGATATTAGTACAGCAGAATTAATTATTTCGATTAGAACAGGTTTGGGAATTGCAATAGGAGTAATTGTAACAGTTGTATTAGTAGGATTAATTATTACAGCAGTTATCATTATCAAAAAAAGGATGTGAGAAAATGAATAAAATAGTCAATAAAATCAATAAAATATTACTTATCATTTTAATCACTCTAATTGGTATGACAACTATGGTAAATGCAGCAAGTGTAAGTAATCCAAAAACAGACAGAGATTTATCCGATGCTGCTAAAGATGCAACATTAGGAGCAACTAAAAACAAAAATCAACAATACTTTGAAGTAGACCCTGCTAAACTAATAGGAAAATGGATTGATGCATCTGATACAAAAGGAGATAGTAAAGCTCCTTACCAACACATTGGAGAATATTGTATTGATGCTAGAACAAGTGCAAATGGTTCAGATGACTTTATTATCAGAAATATCATTGACCTTACACCAGAAGGGAAAATTATTTCATACTACTATGCAGGAAAAGATAAAAATAAAAAGCCAATTATCAAAACCGTAGAAAGTGAAAATGCAACATTAGTAAAAGCGTTAAAAAGCATGTCTTATTGTTCTATTAAATCAATTAAAGCTAGTGAAGGTAGAATTAAGAATGGAAATGCATGGAAGGTAGCAATTGCAGGTATAGTAGATGATAATATCAAAAAAATGGGAGATGAACTAAAATTATATAAAGGTTTTCAACAACCAATGGATTCAGGAAGTACAGCTAAAAAGAAAGAGGCAGTAAAAAGCTCAAAAGATAAAGCTTATACAGCAAGATTCATTTTCCTATATGGAGATGGAAAACAAAACCAAATTATATTTGGAGCAAAAGAAGGAGAATCTAGAGGAGACTTAACCATTACCAAAATTGGTGGAGGAAATAAAAAACTAGGAAATGTTGGATTTCAATTACAACACAACAAAACAGGAAAATGGGTAAGAAATCCAAATAACTCTGATAAAGCAGA
>CANEFU010000037.1 GCA_947426875.1 uncultured Clostridium sp. | reverse complement strand
AATAGGATTAAAAGATGTATGGAAAGGAAAACAGGTAAATAACAAAGCAATTTTAGAATATTTAGAAGATATAGCATCTTACCATTCTGATAGTGTAGGATATGGTATTAATACTTCTGAAGAGACACACCTAACATGGCTATTATTAGATTGGAAAGTAAAAGTAATAAAAAGACCACAATATGGAGAAATTTTAGATATTCATACTTGGTCAAGATATATTGTAAAATGTTATGCTTATCGTGATTTTGAAATTTATGATGAAAATCACAATCTTTGTGTAATAGCTTCTTCTAAATGGTTGCTAATTAATAATCAAACAAAGAAAATAGCAAAAATAGAAACAGAAATGGCGGATAAATATGAGTCAGAAATAGATAAAGCTGTATTTGAAGAAGAAATTGAAAAAATAAAGTTACCAACTAATTATAAAAGTAGTATAATATATGAAATAAAAAGGAAAGATATAGATGTAATCGGTCATATGCACAACTTGTACTATCTGGATTTAGCTTATGAAGCTTTACCAGAAGAAATTTATCAGCAAAGACCTTTTGACGAAATACAAATTATGTATAAAAAGGAAATTAAATTAGGAGAAACCGTTATTTGTAAATATGCTTATGAGCAAGAAAAACATATAGTAGTGATTCAAAGTAAAGACGAAAAGACATTACATGCCATTATCGAATTAAAATGATTTTCAAAGAAAAATGGAACAAAAACGTTATCCTTAATAAAAATTTTCTGAAATCGTTAAAAAAAATAATAAAAAATGTTGAATTTTGTAAAAGAATTGTGCTATAATAAAACTTGGTTTTAATTAGATGGGGATTTAGTTTGAAAATAACAGAATCAAACTGATTTATATCTCAAGAAAGGAATGAAAGTAAAAATGAAAAAAGATTTAAGAAAGACAAAAATTGTTGGAACAATAGGACCAGCTAGTGAGTACAGATTAGAAGAATTATTTGAAGCAGGATTAAATGTTACAAGAATTAACTATTCACATGGTAGTTGGGAAGAACAATCTGAAAAAACAGAGGAAATTATTAGACTAAGAAAAGAATTAGATATTCCAGTAGCTTTATTATTAGATATGCAAGGACCAGAAATTAGAACAGGAATGTTAGTAACAGGAAAAAATGAAAAAATCAAATTAGAAGATGGTCAAAAGTTCACATTAGTAAATGAAGATATCATAGGAGATAAAGATAAGGTATCTGTAACTTACAAAGAATTATACAAAGACGTAAAACCAGGAAGCAAAGTATTAATTGACGATGGAGCGATTGAATTAGTTATTGACGAAATCGTAGATAAAGATATTGTATGTACGGTAGTTCATGGAAATGGTTTAGGAAGTAGAAAAACAATCAATTTACCAGGAACAGCAGTACGTTTACCAGCTTTAAAACAAAAAGATATTGATGACTTAAAAACAGCTTGTGAGCATGATTATGACTATGTTGCTATGTCATTTGCAAGAAACAAAGATGATATTGACCAAGTAAGAAAAGTATTAGATGAAAATGGTGGAAAAGACATTAAAATTATTACAAAAGTAGAAAATGTAGAAGGTCTAGAACACATGGAAGAAATCGTTGAAAATGCAGATGTTCAAATGATTGCTCGTGGTGACATGGCTACAGAAACAGACTTTACAGAACCACCAGTTATGCAAAAAAGATTTATTAAATTATCAAACAAAGCAAATAAACCAGCAATTACTGCAACACAAATGTTAGAAACTATGACATATAATCCATTACCAACAAGAGCAGAAGCTAGTGACGTAGCAAATGCAATTTATGATAGAACCAGTGCTGTTATGTTATCTGGAGAATGTGCTATGGGAAAATACCCAGTTGAATGTGTAAAAACTATGGTAAAAATAGCAAATAGAGTAGAAAATGACATTGACTACTGGAAAAAATTCAGAGAAAACGAAAATATTGATATGAGTAATCTAGAAAGCAAAATCGCTTACTCAACATCTGTTATGGCAATGAACTTAGATGCAGATGCTATCGTATGTTATACTAATACAGGAGATTCTGCAAGAAGATTTGCAGGAATGGGAGTAGGATGTCCAATTTTAGCGATTACAGATAATAGAAGAACTTACAATCAATTAGCAATTGCTTGGAACGTAACACCTATTTATGTAGAAAAGAAAGATGTTATTGATGACGTTGTAGCAGAAGGAATCGAAAAATTAAAACAAAAAGGAATTCTAGAAAAAGGTGATACCATTGTCGTTTCAGGAGGAGCTAAATGGTTAGAAACAGCAGAAGACAGCAAAATTATTGGTGGAATTGCAAGAATTTAATGATTTATTGAAAAAGAATAAAAAATCCAAACTTTATTTTAAGATAGAGTTTGGATTTTTATTTAGGATTTTGCAATATTTTTTTGAAAAAATAATAAATAACTTGATAAATTTTCCTAATTATTATATGATATAAAAAAATACAATTAAGAAAAATAAAAGAGGTAAACATGAAAGATAATTTAATAAAGAAAATACAAAAAGAAGAAAAAGGTTCGGTTACTTTATTTGTACTAGCGTCTTGTATGTTTTTTCTTATGATTACGTTACTAATAAATATTAATATTGTTGTCAAAAATGACAATCAAAAAAAGCAAATTGCTCAAATTATTGAAAATTATAAAGTAAGTGCAGAAAGCTTACAAGAAGCATATGACAATCTTTATCAGGAAACACAGATACATGTAGCATTAAAAAATGGTACCTTATGTTTTTATGATAATGAAAAAGAAGCAAAGCAAAATGCCGAACAATATTATGGTAATGTCAAGGATGAAGTTTATACACGTTCTTGGTCAACTGGACCTAATACACCTTGGTATGGTGATAGAGCCCAAATAAAAAAGGTTGAATTTTGTACTGAAATAAGACCCCTTAATATGGCTTGTTATTTTTCGGATTTATCATCTTTAACAGAAATTGCGGGATTAGAAAATTTACACACAGACCAAGTAACTAGCATGAAAGCTTTATTTTATAATTGCACTAGCTTACCAACGATTGATGTGTCTAAATTTAAAACATATCAAGTAACAAGTATGGATTCTATGTTTTATAATTGTGCATCCATAACTAATATAACAGGATTAGCTAATTTAGATACTAGTAAAGTTACCAATATGAATAGTATGTTTTCAAAATGTGAAAAATTAACGACCATTGATATATCAACTTTTAATTTGAATAATATAGAAGAAATGGGATATATGTTTCAAACAGCTAGCAATTTGCAATCCATCAAATTTCCAGAAAACATGGATACAAGAAAATTAACTTTTATGAGAGAAATGTTTACAAATTGTAGCAAATTAACAACAGTTGATGTGTCTAAATTTAATACAGAAAATGTTACTGATATGAAAAGAATTTTTAGAAATTGCCTTAGCTTAAGTAAAATTGATATAAAAAATTGGAATACTAGTAAAGTACTTGACATGAACTATATGTTTGAAAAATGCAGTGTTTTAAAAGAATTAGATCTATCTAATTTTAATACACAAAATGTTACAGATATGTCATATATGTTTCGAGGATGTAGTGGTTTAACAGAATTAGATGTATCTAATTTTAACACACAAAATGTTACAGATATGTCATCTATGTTTGAAGGATGTAGTGGTTTAACAGAATTAAATGTATCTAATTTTAATACACAAAATGTTACAGCTATGCCATATATGTTTTATGGATGTACAAAGTTAAAAGTGGTTAATTGCAATGAATTTACAATTAAAGAAGGGGCAAATGCAGGAGATATGTTTAATAATTGTACGAGTATAACCGAATTAAATATAAACAAAATGGACTTATCCAAGGCAGGAAGTGCCGATTGGGCATTTGCTAAAGTACCAAATACTGCTAAAATAACAACCAATAAGGCTATGAAAACATGGATAGAAACAGTATATAATCCAAAAAGCTATGCAAACTTTACAAACATCCAGACAATCGATTAATTTATAAGAGCAACAAATTTTACAACAACCAGGAAATAAATTAGAATACCAAAAGAACCAAAGGAATAAAAATGAAAAAAAGTTTTTTAAAACAAACATTAAAAGGAACACAAATATATATCCTAACAACCTTAATATTAAGTGCCATATACTCAAGATTAGTGGTATATGTGCCAATGTTTATACAATATGCACTAGATGGAATTATTATGGAAAAAGAAGAAGTAATTCCATCTTTTATTCGTGGGCTATTTTATGCAGACAATAAAATCGCAAAAGTACTAGTTCTTGTAATGGTATTAATATTGGTAAATCTTTTAATATTTGTAGTAAATTACAGCAAAAGTAAAATCAATACAAAATTTAATCTGAAAATAAATAGAAATGTAAAAGAAACAATATTAAAACATATACCAAAGCTAGAATACAAAGAATTTAGTAGCATTGATAAATCTAATGTAATTCAAAGAGTTAATAATGATGCAACAACCTATGCAGAATTTTTTAATTCTCAAATCAATTTATTTTTTGATACTATCTTTATTCTCTTATTTGCAGTGGCACAAACATTACAACTAGATAGGACAGTAGGTATCTTTATTTTAATTACTTGTTTTGTAATCGTATTATTATCCATATGGCATTACAAGAAAACAAAATCATTAGTAGAAGATGTGGTGGAAGCCAATAAAGAAATTATAAACAAAACAACAATCAGTGTGGAAGAATCCAAAATGTTGAAAATTTTCAATAGAAGAAACAAAGAGATAAAGGACTTGGCCCAAATAAATCAAGACTGTAAAGTAAAAGAAATGAAATTTGCCAAAATGAAGGCTATTTATGTAATAGTAACTCATTCATTAAGAAACTTTAAAGAACCGTTTATCTTATTATGGGGTGGAATTTTAGTTATAAAAGGAGAAATATCATTAGCAGAAATATCCATTTTATTAAGTTATGCAACTAAAATATTGACATATGTATATGATTCAGTCGATAAATTATCTACGATTAACGAATTTTTAGTGGCTTATAAAAAACTTGCTCATCTAATGAAATATAAAGAAGAAAGAGAAACAAAACCAGATATAAAATTAGAAGGAGATATTGTATTCAAAAATGTGAGTATAAAAATAGAAGAAAACACAATATTGGAAAACCTTGATTTCACCATAAAACAAGGAGAAAATATTGCTATTGTCGGAGATAATGGCTCTGGAAAGACGATATTAGCCAGAACGCTAATAGGTTTTTATGACTATACAGGAAGTATTTATATTGGAAAAAATGATATAAGAAATGTGAGTAAAAAAAGCTTACGAGATTATGTTGGAATTGTTTTGCAAGATACGTATCTATTTACCGATACAATTGAAAACAACATCAATATAACCAATAAAATGGTGAGTAAGGAAGAAATTCTGCATGTTTGTCAATTAGCAGATGTATATGAAGATATTAAAAACTTTGAAGGAAATGTAAATTATAGGATAGGAAAAGGAGGAAATAACTTATCAGGAGGGCAAAAACAAAGAATAGCAATAGCGAGAACTTTATTAGCAGATAATCAGTTTATTATTTTTGACGATTCCTTATCCAAACTAGATACCAATACCAAAATTACAATATTAAATAATATTACTAAAATGAAAAGAGGAGCTATTATCATTTCTTACGATGCAGAAGTACCAAAAGTATGTGATAAAGTTTTGTTTATTCATCACAAAACAGTCCAAATAGATACTCACGAAAAATTAATACAAGAAAATCAAGAATACAAAGCGATTATTGAACTAAGCCAAAACCAAATATTAAAAGATGAGGAATTTTAACTATGTTAGAGGAAATCTTAGAAAAATATAAAAAGAAGATAATGAAAATGGCTTTTGGAAGAATTGCTACTAGTATTATGGTAGTAATATTCATAGCATTTATGATTGTTATGATAGAATATGCCATTCCCAACCAGAATATAAAATTAGTCATTCAATTGGGATTGTTATATTTTATGGTAAATATCCTAAGAATGGTGGCAACGTTATGGGAAAAAATAAGTGAAGATACATTTATAAAAGAAATGGAAGCGGATTATCGAGAAAAGCTATTTTGGAAGTTACAAAATTTAAAACAAAAGGAAATAGATAAGATTCGAGTAGGGGAAATATTAGAGAATCTTATGAATGATACCAAAGAATTTGCAAAATATTATGTCGAAGGAATTGCTAGACCATATTTGGGTGGAGTCTTGAGGCTGATAGGGACATTAGTGGTATTAATGTATTTGAATATTCCGATTGTGATGATAACATTTTGTATTTATGTAATAGGATTTTTTGTTACGTTTTTATTCAATAAAAAGTCTGTTCAATTTACACAATTAAAGAGAGAAACCAACGCTAAAATATTAAATTGGTCGAATGAGCAAGTAGAAGGATACCAAACCATTAAAGCATTAGAAGTACAAAAACAAAGAATGGGAGAAATGAAATTACTAATTAACCAATATGAAAAAGCAGTTAATAAATTGGAAAGAAATATTAGAACTTATACTTGTGTGTACGATTTTCTAGTATCTTTTGTAGGAATTGTCAATATTTTAATGGGAAGTATAAGCGTGGAACAAGGCGTTTTATCTTATGGGGCTTTAGTTATTCTTGCTCGTTATATTGACCAACCAGAAGTATATGCTAGATGGGTAATAGAAGGATTTCAGACAAGAAATGTTTGTAAAGTTGCCTATCAAAAGATAAATGCTATTTTACAAAAGGAAGAGGAAGTGATTGATGAAGGAGAGGTTTTAATAAAGGTTAATAAAATAAAATTTGAAGATGTTAGCTTTTCTTATGAAGAAGGACAAAATGTTTTAAATGATATATCTTTTGCTGTGAACCAAAACGAAAGTGTGGCTTTGGTAGGAAGAACAGGAAGTGGAAAAACTAGCTTAGTAGATATTATTTGTAGATTTTATGATTTACAGGAAGGAAAAGTTAAAATTAATGGCAAAGATTATCAAGACTATAGTATACAAAGTTTAAGAGATAAAGTCGGTTATATCATGCAAAAAGTAGTAATTTTTAAAGGAACCATTTTAGAGAATATCAATTATGCCAACAAAGATGTTACGAAAGAAGAAGTGATAGAAATTTGCAAAAGATTAAATTTACATGACAAAATTATGAGCTTGAAAGATGGTTATGAAACACAAATAAATGCAGATACGGATTTGCTTTCGGCAGGCGAAAAACAATTATTGAATTTTAGTAGAGTAATGGTGGAAAATCCTGAAATTATTATATTAGACGAAGCAACAGCCTCTCTTTCTTATAAATCTGAAATGCTGGTAAGAAAGGCAATTGAAGAGATAACAAAAGGAAAGATTAGTTTTATTATTGCCCATCGATTGTCTACGATTAAAAATTGTAGTAAAATACTATTGATGCAAGAGGGAAAGATAATAGAAGAAGGAAATCATGAGGAGTTAATGAAAAAGCAAGGAGAGTATTATAAATTAATAAAAGTAAGTGTGTCATAAAATTAGCACACTTATTTGCTTTTTTTAAAGGTTATATGATATACTATAGCTATCAAAAACGAAAGGAGAATAGGTGACGATAAATGAAACCAATCGTAGCTATTATTGGAAAACCCAATGTAGGAAAATCCACTTTTTTCAATTATCTAGTAGGAAGTAGAATATCCATTGTACAAGATACACCAGGGGTAACAAGAGATAGAATTTATGCAGAAACAAATTGGAGAGGAAGAGATTTTACCTTAATTGATACAGGAGGAATTGAACCTGATTCAGAAGATATCATCTTATCGCAAATGAGAGAACAAGCGAACCTAGCCATAGCAATGGCAGATGTTATTTTGTTTTTAACAGATATCAAACAAGGAGTAACAGCAGCTGATAGAGAAATCGCTTTAATGCTTAAAAAATCAGGAAAACCGATTGTTTTAGTATGTAACAAAGCAGATAATTTTGAAAAAGATAAACAAGATGCTTATGAATTTTATAATTTAGGAATAGGAGAGCCATATCCAATTTCGAGTGCCAATGCATTAGGAATAGGAGATGTATTAGACCAGATATATGAAAGTTTTCCGCCAGCAACAGAAAAGGAAAAAGACGATAATATCATAAAAGTAGCCGTTATTGGGAAACCAAATGTAGGAAAATCTTCATTAATTAATAAAATTTTAGGTGAAAATAGAGCAATTGTAAGTGATATAGCGGGAACAACACGTGATGCTATTGATACAGAATTTCAAAATGAAAAAGGAAAATATGTATTAATTGATACGGCTGGAGTTAGAAGAAAAAGCAAAATAAAAGAATCGATTGAGAAATTTAGTATTATGAGAACCCTATTAGCGATAGAAAGAGCAGATGTGTGTTTAATGATGATTGATGCCACAGAAGGGGTAACAGACCAAGATGCGAAAATAGCAGGAGAAGCACATGAAGCGGGAAAAGGTGTTATCATTGTAGTAAATAAATGGGATATGGTAGAAAAAGAAACAGGGACATTAGAAAAATACAAAAAGGAAGTATATGATAAGTTAAAATACTTATCCTATGCCCCTATGATATTTATATCAGCCAAAACAGGACAAAGAATTCATAAATTATTTGACTTAATTAACCATGTAGCAGAACAAAATGCCATGAGAATTTCTACATCTGTATTAAATCAGGTAATTAATGAGGCGATTGCTATTGTT